>NZ_JBFTLG010000003.1:0-251447 GCF_056396305.1 Arthrobacter sp. 05T420
GTCAAGGAGGCCACGAAATCGGTGCTTGAGGACCACTTGCCGAAGAGCAAGTTCAAGCAGCCGGGCGAGCGCGTGGTGCAGGGGCAGCGGATGATGCAGGCCGCAAGCGACATCTTCTTGGGCTGGACCAAAGGCGTGCAGGACAACCGGTACCTGTATTGGCGCCAACTGCGTGACATGAAGGGCTCAGCCGTGGTGGAAGAGTTTAAGCCGCTCGGTATGGCCTTCTATGCCAACGCCTGCGGCTGGACGCTGGCGCGGGCGCACGCCCGGTCGGGCGACCCCATCGCGATCGCTGCCTATCTCGGCAAGAGCGACAAGTTCGAGCGCTCAATCACCGACTTTTCCGAGCGTTACGCGGATCAGAACGAAAAGGACTACCAGGCGTTTGCCGATGCAGTGCGATCCGGCCGCCTGGAAGCAACTGAGGGCCTCTGATTCCGGATTATCAGCGGAAGGCGGCGCCGTGGGTGAAAGGCTCGAAGGACGACAGATTTCGCTCTGGGTCGCCACGGCCGGTGCCATCCGCTATCCCTCCCTGGACTCCCACCTGGAGGTCGACGTGGCCGTCGTTGGCGGAGGGATCGCCGGCCTGACTGCGGCGCTGGCCCTTAAACGTGCCGGCCACACCGTCGCGGTCCTGGAGGCCGCGCACGTTGGCACCGGCGTCACGGGGCACACCACCGGCAAGGTCACCTCCCTGCACCGCCTCGTCTACACCGAACTTGCCGGCCGGCACGGACGGGACGTCGCCGGGATGTATGGGCAGGCCAACCAGGCCGCGATCGAGCACATTGCGCGCATCGTGGCGGAGGAGGGCATCGAATGCGACTTCCGTAGGGTGTCCAACTACACCTACGCAGAATCCGACGACGCCGTTGCCCGGGTTCGCGACGAGGCCGCCTTGGCCGCGCGGCTCGGCCTTCCTTCAGTCTTTACCTCAGAGACGCCGCTGCCGTTCGCTGTCCGGGGCGCAGTCCGGTTCGATGGCCAGGCGCAGCTTCACGCGGTGAAGTACCTTCAGGGCCTCGCCCGCGCAGTGGACGGGGGCGGAAGCCACGTGCTGGAGGACTCGCGTGTCACCTCGGTCCGCGATGGTGTGCCCGGCGTCGTCGAGACCGGGCGCGGCATGGTAAGGGCGCGCGAGGTGATCATTGCCACCAACGTGCCTATTGGCGGCGGAAGTCTGTTTGCGGAACGCTGCTACCTGCACCGCTCCTACATCGTTGCGTGCCTGGCGCCGGCAACGCCCCTGGACGGGACCTTTATCAGCGTCGACGAGCCGATGCGCTCAATCCTGGCGATCGACGTCGACGGTTCCCACTACGTTCTCACGGGCGGCGAAGGTCACCGGGCCGCCGAGAGCGCCGATGCCGGCGTCCGGTACCGCCGCCTCGCGGCGTTTTCCCGTGAGCGCCTCGGCACCGGGGAGACGAGCTTCCGCTGGTCCACGCAGGACGCCATGTCCGTCGACGGGTTGCCCTATGCCGGGACTCTGACCCCGACGGCGGCCCACGTTCATGTAATCACCGGGCTGCGCAAGTGGGGCCTTACCAACGGCACCGCCGCGGCGCTGGTCTTAGCCGACACCCTGTCGGGGCGGCACAACCCTTGGGCGGCGGTCTTCGACACCAACCGCTCTACTGCGGACGGCCCGGCCCCTGGGAGCAGTCCAGAGTCGGAACATGGATACCAACCGGACCTGGCATCCCAAGCGGACCAGGCAGCCGATGCCCAGCAGCCGGACCAGGCGACCGTCGCCGGGCTGCGCCCCGGCGACGGGGCCGTAGTGGAGATCGACGGCGAAATGACCGCCGTCTACGCCGATCCCGCTGGGGAGCTCCAAGCCGTTTCGGCCATCTGCACGCATCTGGGCTGCACAGTCGCGTTCAACGCGGACGACTCGACGTGGAACTGCCCTTGCCACGGCTCACGGTTTGCCGCGGACGGGACGGTCATCCAGGGCCCGGCTGCGGCGAACCTGGCGCCGAGACGCGCACCCTCCCGCACGGCCACAGCTGTGGCCGGCCCACCCCGCAGCCCTGCGGAATCTCCGCGCGGCTGACTGCCCGCCTGGCTAAACCGCCCGAGACGGCAGAGGACGCGGCCCCGTCATGCCCCCGCCGGGGTTTCGGCGCATGAGGCGGGGCAACCGGCCACCGGGTCCGGGCTTGCCCGGCGGAGCCGTTCCAGTTCGACGACGTCCCGCCCGAAGGAATAGGCCAACAGACCAAGCGCAGTGCCCAGGACCATGGCTCCCAGCGACGGAGGAACGCCGGGCAACAGGGCGAACAACAGGGCTGCGGGCTGGGCGGCCCCGATGACCCTGCGGACGGTGCTGGACGGCAGCGGGTTCTTCAGGGACGGCCGGAACCAGGCAGCTGCGAGGAACGCGTAGTACATCAGGCCGATGCCCAGGGGCCACAGGCCAAATGTTCCCGCCGCCGTGCAGGACAGCACCAGAACAAGCGCGGCGTCAGTATCCGAATCCAGCCGTGCACCCTCGACCGTGGCTGACCCCGTCAACCGGGCCAGCCGTCCATCCACGGCATCGAGCAGGAACGCTGCCGTGCCCAGCACAACCACCAGAGAGCTTGTTCCGGTTCCGGTTCCGGCGATCAAGCCGACCACCGTTTCGGCAGCACAGCAGGCCACGAGGGTGGCCCTGCCCAGGGTGACGCGGTCCGCGGGCGTGGAAAATTGGGGTTTCCGCCGCAGAACGGAGCCCGCGGCACGAAGGATCACCGCAGCGCCCGCCGCCAGGGCCAGGAACCAGAGAGGAGGATCGGTGAAGAGCGCCGGGCCGAGCGAGGCCCAGACCACGAGATAGGCAGCTACGGCGGTCCCCGCATCCGCGGCGGCACGGCGGGCGCCCGCTGATCCCTGGCTTGCTCGCCCTGCTGCCCCGGGCGGCGTGTCTGCCGATACGTCTGAAGTCTGGCCCGTAGGCATGCCTCTGGAAGCCGGGCCTGTAGCTGTCCCGCCCTCTTGTTGCGTGCCCCGTGTTATCGACTTCAGCCTGAACCACCCCGCCCACATGCTAGCAAGTCCGCTGTTCCGGCCCGTTCACTGTTGGGCCTTTTCACTGTCGGGGCATTTTCACTGCGGGGACGGGGCACGGCTCGGAGGCGTTCGGCGCCCGGCCCGGGCGAAGCCTACGGCCGCCAGAACGGCCCCGGAGCCTTCGGCCACTGCGCTAAGGGTCTTCTCGAAGAACCAGATGGGCTCGTACATGGCGGGAAATGGCCCGAACGCCGGAATATCCACGTAGCGGTACGCCACCACTGCGATGAAGGCACTGAACGCAACAACGAACGCGACGGCGTAGGCGGCCCTGCTTCCGCGCAGCAGGACATACAACCCGGACAGCACGGCCGCGGCCGCTTCCAGCAGGAAAAGATTGCCCTGGCCGATCCCCGCCGGATTCCCCGCCTGATAGCCCGGGGCCAGGTGGATGTGGACCGCGGCGTCTATGAACAAGGCAGCGGCCGTGAGGATGCGCAAGATCATCCCGGTTCCGCGGGCCCGCTGGGACTTTCCGGGGCTTTGGGCGCTCATCTGACGATCGCTCATTTGACGATCAGCGTCCCGTGCATGTTCGGATGGAAGGTGCAATGGTACGGATAGGACCCCGGCGTCGTCGGTGCGGTGAAGGTGGCGGTGCCACCGCCTTTGACCTCCGCATCAAACGCTGCGCCTTCGTCAGCCGTGACTGTATGCGGAGCGGTGTCCATGTTGGTTACTGTAACCGACGCGCCCGGCGTCACGGTCAGCGGGTCGCCGTAGGCGAAGTCCTTGATGGTGATCGTGGCGGCGGCCGTGCCCGCAGTCGGGCCGCCGCCGTAGACGGCGTCCGGTGGTGGCGCCGACGTCGACGCCGGTGTTCCGCTTCCGCCGGCGCACCCGCCGGTCCCCAGCAGGATGAGAACCAACCATAACGACGGCAGCTTCCGGCGAGCATTCATAGCGCACCACCCCGAGCATCTTGTGAAAAAGAGCCGATGAACGTACTAGTCTCATTGTGCTCCTACCCGGCGCGAATGGTGCAAGATCACCTTGAAACCCCGGACGCGGGAGATAGCGTAGTCACTGGCATGCATTCCATAGCCGCGGGAGGAAGATTTGCGTGAAGAGTGAAAGCAAGAAGTCCTGGTCCGCATCGATCACCGTGCTCATTGCCTTTGCGGCGAACGTTTTGGTGGCGGTGGCCAAGACCGGGGCCGCGCTCATCACCGGCTCGGCGTCCATGACTGCCGAGGCTGCCCACTCCTGGGCCGACACCGGCAACCAGGTCTTCCTGCTCATCGCCGAACGGAAGGCCGCGAGGAAACGGGACAAGGCCCACCCCATGGGCTACGGGCGCGAGGCCTACGTGTGGTCCATGATCGCCGCCTTTGGCTTGTTTACAGCCGGGGCGGTGGTGTCGGTGATGCACGGCATCCAGCAACTGCTCACCCCGGAACCCGCGGCAGACTATGCGATCGCCTACGTGGTGCTGACGTTCGCGTTTGTCTTTGAGGGCGTGTCCTTCATCCAGGCGTTCAGGCAGACCCGGAAGGCGGCCCGCGAGCTGGACCGGAAAACCCTCGAACAGGTCCTCAAGAGTTCCGATCCCACGCTGCGCGCAGTCTTTGCCGAGGACGGGGCTGCGCTGATCGGCCTGCTCATCGCGTTCGCCGGGATCTTCCTGCACCAGGTCACGGGGTCATCCGTGCCGGACGCCGTGGGATCTATTCTCGTGGGTATCCTGCTGGCAGCGGTCGCCGTCGTGCTGATCGATCGGAACCGCCGCTTCCTGGTGGGGCAGGCCGTGACCAGCGATATTGAGGGCTCCATGGCCCGCCGATTGCTGGAGCACCCCGAGATAGAGCGCATCACCTACCTGCATCTTGAGTATGTCGGCCCGCGCAAGCTTTACGTCGTGGCGGCAGTGGACATGCTGGGGGATCTTCGTGAACACGACGTCGCCGTGGCCCTGCGCCGGGTAGAACGCGAGCTTGAGGACCACGAAACCGTCGAGGAAGCCGTCCTGACACTCGCCACCGCGGACGAGCCCTCGTTGGTCTTCCCAGCCGCTTCAGGAGACCGCTGACTCAACCGCCGACACCGTTCGCCGGCGCGTCCATTCCGGCCAGTGCCTGCAGCCGCGCCCCCGAGACCAGCAGCGCCTCGAGAACGGGGGACGGGCTGGGACTGGCCAGGAGGAAGCCCTGCCCCATGTCGCAACCGAGGGAGCGCAACAGATCCAACTGTCCGGCGTCCTCGATGCCTTCGGCGATGACAGCCAGGTTCAGCTTCCGGGCCACTTCCAGGATCCCCTCGAGCATCGCTGCGGCCGGGGCGTCGCCAGGCAACCCGGAGAGGAAGGCGCGGTCGATCTTGAGAATGTCCGCAGGCAGCGCCGCGAGCGTGCTGAGCGAAGAGAACCCGGTCCCGAAGTCGTCGATTGCGATCCGGACGCCGAAGCTCTTGAGCCGGTTGAGGGCCGCGACCCCGCCGTCGGCGTTGGTGGCCAGGGCAGATTCGGTGACCTCGAGGATCACCTTGCCCGCCTGCGAAGCGGGGTGGGTCAGAATGCGCTCAAGAGCATCAAGGTTCCGGTCGCTGGATAACTGAAGCGTGGAGAGATTGACCGAGACCCAGAGGTCGGCGGGGGTGCCAGGGGAGCGGCGCCAGCCGGCGACGTGACGGCTTGCCGTCTCCAGCACCCAGCAGCCGATCGGGCCAATCTCGCCGGTTTCCTCGGCAAGGGGGATGAACTCTGCCGGCCCCAGCCTGCCCAGGGTCGGGTGTTCCCACCGGACCAAGGCCTCGACCCCGGCGATCTCACCGGTGCCCAGATTGACCACGGGCTGGTAGTCGAGGCGCAGCTGTCCCGCCTGCACCGCCGTGGCAAGGTCCGCCCGGAGGGCGGCACGGTAGGTCATTTCGTCGTAGCCCCGGGCGTCGAAGAGCTGGTAGCGGCCTTTGCCGCCGTGCTTGGCCATATACATGGCGAAATCGGCCTGCCGCATCAGCTCGGCAGGATCTGCAGTTGCGCCGCTCCGCTGGGCGGCGCCCATGCTGACGGACACCAAGAGCTGGACCTCATCGATGCTGAAAGGCTTGCGTAGCGCGTCCTGGATACGCACAGCGACGTCGTCCGTCGCCGCGCCGCCGTCGTCCATGACGACGATCGCGAATTCGTCCCCTCCCAGCCGGGCAACGAGGTCATGGGAGCGCACGCAGGCCCGCAGGCGTTGGGCCAGCTGCATAAGCAACACGTCCCCGCCTTCATGGCCCAGCGAGTCGTTGACGTCTTTGAAGTCGTCGACGTCGATGATCAACAGGCCTTCGCGCTGGTCGCTGCGCCTGTTGCCAGTAAGTTCCGTGGCTTCCGGCGCAGCAGCTCCGTGGCCAAAGACGGCGGCGAGACATTCGGTGAGGACGGCCCGGTTGGCCAGTCCCGTCAGCGGATCGTGCGTGGCGCGGAAGGTCAGTTCCAGGTGGTTGTCATGCACCGTGGCGGCCATGGAATTGAAGGCCCCGGCCAGTTGGCCCAGTTCGTCGTTGCGGACAACCTTAATCCGGTGGCTGTAGTCACCGGATTGCAGCTTCACGACCCCACGGTGCAGCCCCTCCAAGGGGCGCATCAGGTACTTGGTCATCCGCCGGCGAAATAAGAACACGCCGCCCACGGCCAGCGCAAAGAGGGCTATGCGGCCGGTCGACACCATCTGCTGGAGCTGGGCAGCACGGCTGACGCCGTCGTCGAGCGCATCGAGCGAGGCGCGGCGGACGTCGGCCAGCAACGTGCGGGCCCTCGCGCCGGATGCAGCAAATGCCGGCGCCTCCGCCACGCGGTTGCCATGGAGACTGGCCACCTGGCTTCCCCAAAGTCCGTGCGCGGACAGGCCCTCCTCCTAGGCGGTCCGGGCTTCGAGAACTGTGGCCCGCATGCCGTACTCCTCCGGCAGGATTCCTGCGGCAGCATTGAACTGGGCTGAGACGTCCTCTTGCTGCTGCAAAAAGGACCGCGTCTCGACGGACCCCGCGGACAACAGCTGGAGCCCGGCTTGTTCGTGGGCATCCATGCCGGTCCGCAGCTCGGCGACAGCCTCCGACTCGAGGCGCTGCTGTGCGGCGGCGTGCTGGATCTGATCCGTGACCACACGGACCCCGAAGACTGTTAAGGCGACCCCGGCGATCAGGGCCACGAGTATAAGCACGAAGGCCCTGGACCATTCTCGCTGCAGGCTCCCTGGGCGTGCGGGCCTCCCGGTCCGCGTCCGCCGGCCGGTCGTTCCTTCATCCGGCACTGCCGCCCCGGCGTCAGAACGTCCCGGTGAATTGGCGGCCGACGGCAACGCAGCAACAGGGTCCGCCAACCCGCTGTTGGAGTTACGCGTCATTACAGCCTCCGGCCACGTGCCGGCACTCGCCGCATCGTCCATCAGGAGCGTAGCTGAACCAGCCCCGGTGGGTCATGTCCTGCGGTCCCACGACACTATTGTGAAGCATGTGACAGCAGTGTATTCGGCGGGCGGCCGACACAGTAGCGCAGGGGCCGGGCTCACCCCGGGTTGAGCCTTCTGCAGGGGTTAGCTAAGGCAGTCGGCGCAGTACGCGTGGCCGGCCTTCTCTTTTGCCAGCTGGGACCGGTGCCGCACGAGGAAACAGGAATAGCAGGTGAACTCATCCTCTTTTTGCGGAATGACCGTGACGGTCAGTTCCTCGCCGGAAAGATCTGCTCCCGGAAGTTCTACGCCTTCGGAGGTATCGGCCTCGTCGAGTTCACGGACAACGCTGCGGGCGTCAGGCGCATTCGCTGAACGGAGCGCCTCCAGGGAAGCGTTGCGTGATTCCGCAACGTCGGAGCGTACTTCGTCATAATCGGTTGCCACCTGGTGGTACTCATTTCAGTTGCTGGGCGTGTTATTCAGTGTCAATACCGGATCTCCGGATCTCCGGGATTGAACGGTACAGCATGACGCCGTGTAAATGCTGGGGACCGAGGGAGTCGCGGCAGTGACTCTCGCGACACCCACAGACGGCCGGCCGCGGCACTTCCCTTCCCGCTTCGTTCGCCACTGGTCACCGGGACGACATGTGCCGTTAATTTGCGTGCCCTAGCCTGATTCTTTAGGGACCATCCAATCTGGGCTCCAGCCGCTCCATCCGCACCACCCGTCGGGAGGGATTCACCATGGCCGATATCGCTGCAGTACTGGGACGGCTCACGCAGGACGAACTCAACGAACTGCGGTCCCTTGGCCCCAGCGGGCACCTGACCCGGCGCCTTACCGACGCGATTGACCGAGCGGCCGGCGGCCCTGGGGCCGGCCGCGGCTACTACGTCCCCAACGGGAGCGTCAGTTCCACCGGAGGACCCCACGTAATCCTGCGCAGCGATGTTTCGGGCTGGCTTTTCGGGCCTGCCCAGCCGGCCTAACCGTACGGCGGCGAGCACGGCCCTCGCCCTGTCTACGCCAGGTTCTCCTTCCAGCCCGGCCCGGGAAGGGCCATACTGGCCCAAAGGGAGGGGGCCGGAGTGCGGATTCTGATGGTCGAGGATGAGCATGCCCTGGCGGAAACAGTCCGCCGCGGACTGAAGAACGAGGGCTTCGTGGTCGACGTCGCGCACGACGGCGTGCGCGGCCTCTCGGCGGCGCTGGAGAACGAGTACGATGCCATCCTCCTGGACCTCATGCTGCCCCGGATGAACGGCTACGACGTCTTGAAGGAAATGCGGCAACGCAAAGTCTGGACCCCGGTTCTGATGCTCACGGCCAAGGATGGCGAATACGACCAGACCGATGCCTTCGACCTCGGAGCTGACGACTATCTCACGAAGCCGTTCAGCTTCCTGGTGCTGGTGGCCCGGATCCGGGCGCTGATCCGGCGCGGAGCGCCAGCCCGGCCAGTGATCATGACGCTTGGGACCTTGTCGCTGGACCCCGTCAGCCACAGTGTGCACCGCGGCGACACCCTCATCAGCCTCACGGCCAGGGAGTATGGGCTCCTGCACTACTTGATGCGCCGGCACGACCAAATCGTCTCAAAGGCGGAGATTCTGCAAAACGTCTGGGACCCGGCTTTCGAAGGCGCGAACAACGTTGTGGAGGTCTATATCGGCTACCTTCGGCGGAAAATCGACGTCCCGTTTGGGCTCCACAGCCTGACCACCGTTCGTGGTATGGGCTATTTGCTCAGCGCCGACCCGATTCCTGAACCCCATGCCGCCGGGACTCGCGAGGCGTGAGGTCCGCCGGTTCTGCCGGTTCCGAACGGGGAAAGGCGATCTCAAACCGGCAGTGACCCGCTGGTCCGTCCGTCGGACGGATGCTCCCGTGATGGGCCGCCACAATTCCCGCCGCGATGGCCAGGCCCAGTCCGCTGCCGCCGCCTTCCCGGGAGCGGCTGCCGTCGAGCCGGACAAAGCGTTCGAAGATCCGCTCCCGATCCGCCTCAGGGATGGGGTCGCCGTCGTTGTCGACCGTGATGATGACCCGGTCCCCGACGGTGCGCAGGTCCACCGCGATCCGGGAAAGGGCGTGGCGGTCGGCATTGTCCAGGACATTACGCAGGACCTGGGTGAGCCGGCGAGCGTCGCCGCGGATCCGAGCCGGAACGAGTTCCACCGAAATCTCGTTCCGGCTGGTGGACCGCAGCCGGCGGATCTCCTGGTCCAACACGTCGTCAAGGTCGACGTCCTTCTGCTCCACCTTCAGGCCGCCGTCATTGGCCTTGGCCAGCGTCAGCAGGTCCTCGACGAGGAAGCTCATTCGGGTCGTCTCCTCGGTGAGGACATCCTTCATCTGCAGCCACATCGCCCCGGTTGGGTCCGCAGCCGCGATCTCGATTCCGGCCCGCAGCGTGGCCAGCGGGCTGCGCAGCTCGTGGCTGGCGTCCGAGACGAACCTGCGCTGTTCAGTGTCCGAGGCCTGCAGCCGGTCCAGCATCGTGTTCATGGTTAGCGCCAGGGCTTGGAGTTCATCGTTGGTGGGCGGCACATCGACGCGCCCGTCCAGCCGCTCGGCGTTGATCCGGGCCACCTGGCCACGGATCCGTTCCACCTGGCGCAGGGATCGCCCCACGAGGAGCCACACGGACCCGGCCACGGTAAGCAGCAGCAGCGGCGTGGCTCCCAGCATGAACCACGCAACCGTGGAAATGGTGTCCGCCTGTATCTGAGACGCCTGGGCCACAACCACCGTATAGCTCAGTGTGCCCGTCCGCGCTCCCACGGTGACGATGTGATAGTCGTCGTTGTCGCCGATGCTCGGAAGGCCTGAGACATCCTGCGTCATGGTCTGGCCCGGGCTGGGCCGCTGGGCTGACAGCGGCGTGCTGGCGACCTCGGCATCCGAGGCAGCCAATACGTACCCCCCGGTATCCAATACTTGGACGAACTGGCCCGCATGCGCCGTATCAATGATGTAGGCGCGGGCATCCGCGACGTCCATATCCTCCATTTCGGCGACCACATCGAGGGCCTTCTGCCGGGCTGCGCCGTCGCTGGACCTGGCCAGGGATGCCTGCAGCAGGATCAGGAGGAGCACGCCGCCAAGCAGCAGCGCCACGGCAACGACGCCGACGGCGACCGCCGTTGATTGCTTCCGCACGCCCCAGCGAATCTCGCCGCTGCCGGGACGGCCGGACGTGGCTCGTGTGCCCAGTGCCATGTTCCAAGAATGCGCCCATGCGCGGATCAGGACAACCACCGTGCCAGCATCGCCGCCACCTGGCGCCCGTCCCATAGCCGGAGGCACCCCGGATCGGCCCATCGGCGCACCGTCCACTCGGGGAGAGGCCGCTCTCAGTCTCTTCTCAGCGGTATGCGGGACAGTGGGAACAGGCCGCCGAAGACCGGCCAGCGGAGGCCACGGAGCCGTCCGTACCGAGTTTCCGGCCGCACGCTCTCCTCAACCAGCGTGCGGCCGGATACTACCGCGTCATAGCGGCGCAATTGGCGGCCACCACAGCCACTTTCCGGCCCGTCATGCCCATAAGCCGAGGGCGGACCGCTCATAGCCGGGGCATCACCCGGAGCCAGAGGAACTGCTGGGCGCGCAGGAGGAGTCCCGCGTCCAGGCGCAGGTGGGCGCCGGTCAGGATGTCAACGGCTTCGGCCGCGAAGCCGGAGAGCGTCACCCCTTGCACCTCCTGGGGGCCGTCGCTGAAGTTGGCCAGCACGAGGACCAGCGTTCCATCTCCCGGACGCTGGTACCCCAGAACGCCAGGGTTGTTCGTGGCGAACCCGACCAGCTTGGTGCCGGCTAGCTCCGGCGTCGCGGACCGCACGGAAATCATCCGGCGCAGCCCGGTGTAGACCGCGCCGGCGGGGGTTTCCTGATCCGCGCGTTGGGCATAGCGCGACGCGGGATAGTGGGGCCGGTGCACCCAGCGGCTGTCACTTCCGTGACCGTCCTCAACGGCGTAGTGGTAGTCGTTGGACTGTCCAACTTCGTCGCCAAGATACAGCAGCGGGATGCCCCCGGTGCTGAAGGCCACCGAATGGGCCAGCAGGATGCGGTTCACCGCCGCGGTTGCGCCACTTTCCAGCCCGCACAGCGACGCGGTGGTGCCGGAAATCCGGCAGTCGCCGGTGCGGGGGTTGTCCTGAAAGGGCACGCCACGGGCGAAGCTTCCGGGGAAACGGTTGACGTAGAAGGAGTTGAGGAACCGCCGGTGCTCGAAGGCATCGATGCCAAGCTCGGCGGCATCCTCATCCGCAAAGGTCCAGCCGATGTCGTCGTGGCTGCGGACGTAGTTCACCCAGGACGTGCCCTCCGGGACATTGTGGCGTCGCTCCAGGGCCTGGGTGAGCAGCGAAACGTCGCGGGTGGCCAACGCCTCCCAGATCAGGGCCATCTGCAGGGGGTTGTAGGAGAGCTGGCACTCGGCGGGGTCGATGTACCGGGCCACCTCATCGGGGTGGACGATCGCCTCGGATTTGAACAGCAGCGACGGCGCGGCCAGCCGGCATACGGCATTGAAGGCCTGCAGCAGCGTGTGGGCTTCGGGCAGGTTTTCACAGGGGGTGCCCAGCTCCTTCCAGATGAAGGCGACGGCGTCCATCCGAAGTATGTTCACGCCCTGGTTGGCCAGGAACAGCATCTCAGCGGCCATGGCCCGGAAGACGTCCGGGTTGGAGTAGTTCAGGTCCCATTGGTACGTGTGGAAGGAGGTCCAGACCCACCGTCCGTCGGGTATTTCAATGAAGGAGCCGGGGTGGTCGTCCGGAAAGATTTCGCGCACGGTTTGCTCGAACGCGTCCGGCATCGACCGGTCCGGGAAGATCCAGTAGTAGTCGCTGTACGCCGGGTTGCCCATGGCCGCTTTCCGGGCCCATTCGTGCTCATCGGAGGTGTGGTTGAAGATGAAATCGACGACGAGGCTGATGCCGTTCGCCCGCAGCTCGGCGGCAAGCTCACGCAGCTGCTGCATGGTGCCCAGCTGCGGGTTGACGTCCCGGTAACTGGAGACGGCGTAGCCGCCGTCGGAATGGGGTTCGGGGGCCAGGAACAGCGGCATCAGGTGCAGATAGGTGAGGCCCAGTTCCTTGAAATAGGGGATCCGGGCGTGGACCCCCGCCAGATCTTCGGCATACCGGTCGACATAGCAGACACCGCCGAGCATGGTGTTGGCCTGGAACCAGCCACTGTTGTGTTCCCGGTCGGCGTCGAGGCTCTTGAGCTCGGACGGCCTCTCGGCCCACGAGCGGGCCGACTGCATCACGAGGTCCGTGAGCTGATCCAGCCAATCGTGCCGTGCGCTGTAGAGATCGTGGAACAAACGGAACAAGGCCGGGAAGTGGCGGTCGAAGCGCTCTTCGAAGGCGGCCCGGTCCGGTCCGGCCCACCCGATGCCCGTGCCCGACGCCAGGGCCCGGAGCACATGCCGGCGGGCCTCGTTAGCTACCCCGTCAGTTACAAGGGCGGGTTCAACCATGGAGCGTCTCCTTCGATGAACTTCGGTCCTCGACGGCGCGACGACAGTTCACATCCTTGCAGACGCACGGATGGCTGCCCAGCACGGCCGGTGTGTTTCGGCGCGGAAAAGCAGTCGACAGCGGATGCTGCCGATTTTGTGGGTGGGAAGGTCTATAGGCTGGCGTGATGACCGGTTCCGTTGATCTCCTGCCCACGTTGCTGGGCGTCGGGCTCCTGATGCTGGTCACTGTGGTCCTGCTGGCGGTTTTCCGGATCCCGCACCGGACCGCGGCGGCGCTGGCCATCCTTCGCGGGGCTGCGCAACTGGCCGTCATTAGCCTGGTACTGGGCAGTGTCATCACCAGTCCGGTCTGGGTCAGCGCCGCACTTCTCGTGATGTTCTCGGTGGCAACCGTGACGGCCGCACGACGGCTGGGGTGGACTTGGGCCCGCCTGGCCACGGTGGGTGGCTCCATGGCGGCGGGCATCCTGGTGACCTTGGCGATCGTCTTCGGCACGGGCGCAATCGCGTTCACGCCCCGATACGCGCTGGCCATCGGAGGGATCGTGATCGGCAACGCGATGACCATTGCCACACTGGCCGGCCGGCACTTTGCCGAGTCCGTGAATGAACACTGGGATGAAGTTGAGGCGTGGCTTGCTCTAGGAGCGACGCGGCGCCAATCGACATTGGAGCTGGCACGGCGCGCTGTCTATTCAGCCCTCATCCCCTCGACCGACCAGACCAAGACTACGGGCCTTGTCACCCTTCCCGGCGCGTTCGTGGGTGCGATCTTCGGCGGGCTTTCACCCTTGGAAGCGGGCCGCTTCCAGATCGTCGTGCTCGCCTCGATCATGGCGGCAGGGTCCATCACCGCCGTCGTCCTGATCGAGATCATCGCACCGGTGAGGGTGCGTCCGGCCCGACCCCGCTAGGGTCCGCACCGTGGCCCGTCCTCTCTAGGCGGGCACCCGGATGACGAGGGGGTCCATGGCCTGGCCGTCGGCGTACTGGCCGTCGAACAATTCCGAACCGGCCTGGGATACGGCCACCTCGACGCGCTCCCAGACCAGAAACCCTTCCATGTTGCGGGGCGCGGCAGTACGCAGGGTGCCGACGTCCGAGCGGTCCTTCCCGCCGCCGTCGCCCGTGCTGATCGACAGGACCCCGTGCCCGGCCGTGAACTCGACCCATGGATCCAAGAGTCGGACGAACATCATTCCGTGGTGTCCGGCGACGCGGACGTCGCCGCGGAACCGGAGGACGCCGGTGCCGCTGGCGGGATCGTACTCGGAACCGGCTGGTGCGAAACAGAACTCGCCGGACGCGGTCACCGTGGCGCCGTCGGCCGCGGAAACCGCACCGTCAGGGAGTCCCGAAATGTAATCCATGAAGCTGCGCTTGATGCCCCAGGTCAGGCCCGGCAGGGGGAGCGGAGCGGGGGAAGCGGACGCTGATGTCACGTAGGTTCTCCTGGGCTGTCGGGCGGATCTACGTCCGAGCCTAGTCGGGGATCCGCGCGGGGCTGAACTGTTGCACCGTTGCCGCTTCATCCGGCGTATTTCACTGACGGCGTAGGCACTCCAGGACTACAGCCGGGGCGGCGGTGGTTGACTTGGATGAGTACCGGCAACCAGGAGGTGCACAGTGGCCGCGTCCATCAGTAGGGTATCCGGATCCGATGTGTCCGAAGACCCGCTGGATTCCTATTCCGCAACGGTCATCCGCGTGGCCGAGGCTGTCACACAGCACGTCGCAGCGCTGGAAATGACCGGCAACGGGCGCAACGGCAGGCTCCGGGTCGGCGCGGGTTCGGCCGTACTGTTCACCACCGACGGATATCTGCTCACCAACGCCCACGTGGTGGGCGGCGCCCAGTCCGGCCACGCGGTTTTCGCCGACGGCACCGCCACTGCTGTTGACGTGGTGGGCGCCGACCCGCTGTCCGATCTTGCGGTGGTCCATGGCAGGGCCCCTACGGCTGCACCGGCGGAAATGGGCGACGCCGAGTCCCTTCGGGTCGGCCAGTTGGTCATCGCCGTGGGCAATCCGCTCGGGCTCGCCGGCTCCGTCACCGCCGGGGTGGTAAGCGGGCTGGGCCGTTCCATCCCCGTTTGGTCCGGACGAAGCCGGCGCGTGATCGAGGACGTCATCCAGACCGACGCGGCCCTCAACCCCGGCAGTTCCGGCGGTGCGCTGGCGGACGCCCGCGGGCGGATCGTCGGTATCAACACAGCCGTGGCAGGAGTCGGCCTCGGACTGGCTGTTCCCATCAACGCCACGTCCAGGCGCATCATCGCTTCGCTGCTCAAGGACGGCCGTGTCCGCCGGGCCTACCTGGGTCTGGTGAACACTCCGATCCAGCTGCAGCCAAGCGCCGTCGTCCGGACAGGGCGCAGGGAGGGGCTGCTGGTGGTCGAAGTCCTCCCAGGTTCGCCCGCCGAACGCGCCGGGCTGCGGGCCGGTGACATCCTCCTGAAGGTCGGGCCGATGTACGTGTCCAACGCCGAGAGTCTTCAGAAACTGCTGTTCGCCGAAGCGATCGGGGAGCCTCTGGAGCTTGCCGTGCTCCGTGACGGCTCGGACCTGCGGCTGGTGGCGGTGCCCGCGGAGATGACCGACAACCAGTAGGGAATTCCAGCCCAGACATGGCGATTCCGCCCGCTGAATAACTCCAGCCAGGGCCGAATTCCTGCCCCGCTAAACTACTTGGATCCAAATTGCGGCGGCCTGCGGAATTACTCGTTTGGCGCCTCAAATACCTGCCCGCCGCTCCACGTCCTTACGCAACGGTACTGACCCCTGTACGCGTCTTTCTTTGGGCGAGAGATCGGGTACCGGCACGCCTTGTTGCGCCCAGCGGGGGCGTGCCACGGTGTCATTGGAAGCCGGAGGAAACCGGGTCTCAGTAAGGCCTTGTTTCATTGTTGCTCTGGCTCTTCGCAGACGATTGAGTTCGTTTTACCTGGGGAAATCGGAGAACATCGTGGGTAACCCAACGGAAATTACACCCTCCATTTCGGTCCGCCTATTCGGATCATTCGAAGTACGCCGTGACGGCGCGGCGCTTACCGCCGCTGACATGGGGGGCTGCAAACCCCGGCACATTCTGGAAATTCTGCTGCTGAACCTTGGTACGCCGGTGTCCAAGACCCGCCTCATCGATCTTCTTTGGGGCGCCGGCGCGAGTGACGGCTCCGTGGCGACGCTGGAAAGCTATATCAGCGGTATCCGGCGCGCCATCCAGCCAGGCCAGACCAAGACCGGTCCGCTCCGCACGGCCAATAGTGGCTACGTCCTGGACCCCACCCTCGTGGATCTTGATCTGTTCCGGTTCCGTGGACTGGTCCGCGACGCCAGTGAGCTGCTTCCGGATGAGGCGTATCCTCTGATGCTCGAGGCCCTCGAGATCTCTGCCGAGCCGCTGCTCGGGTTCGAACTTGCCTCTGACTGGGCAGAAGAGGCGCGCGCACGCCATGCCGCGGAGAAGGTGGCGCTGCAGATCCTCGCGGCCGAAACGGCGGCCCTGCTGAACAAACCGGACGAAGCCGTCAATCTGGTTCAGGCCGCCATTCGGGCGGAACCCCTGAACGAGCGGGCCTGGACAGTTCTGGTGACAGCCTATGAACAGGCCGGCCTGCCGGCGGAAGGCCTGGCGGCCTATGACCGGTGCCGCAGGCTCTTTGACCGCGACCTTGGCTGCACCCCCGGCCCGGCCCTGCAAGAGGCACATCTGCGGCTCCTGCGGCAGCGCGCGGAAGGTAACTCCGAACTCTCCGAGGTCTTGGCGGCGTTGCTTTATCTGGGGGAGCGGTTGAACGGTCCAAAGAGCCGACAGCTGCCGGCGGCGGAATCGCGGCGCATGCATGAGAACGCCGGGCGGGTGCTTGATTCCTTCCTCCAGCGCGTCCGGGCCGCGGTTTGACCCCCTGCATCCCGCGCTCCGGCGGGCCGGCCGCTCCAGTTTGAGGACCCGCGCCGCCGGCACCGCCTGAACGAGGAGTTAGCTTCGTCACGTGGCCGTGATTCTAGGGAAATTCCACTGGGTAGGGCCCCATACTGGGAATGACCCTGGCGGGCAGTCCCACCGCCGGACGTGAGGAGGGCCCATGGAAACCTTGAAGAAAGTCGTCACGAACGAGTATTTCCCCGCAGCTGCAGTGCTGTCCGGGGTCATCCTGTTCTGGATCCTAGGCTTCTTCGGCGGGCTGTCCCTCCTAAGCACCCGCCAGTCCCCGGTGACCACCCTGACCTGGATGATGTTCGTCTATGCCGCAGCGGTCCTGTCGCCCCTAGCGGGGCTTGTTGCCGCCATCGACCTCGTTCGTCGGTGGCTGCGGAACCGGCAGGCGAGCACGGCGGAAACCGCCTAGCCTGCCGCGCCTAGATTTCCGCGCTGCCCTGCGCGCCTAGCCGGCACCGGACGCAGCGCGAAGCGGACGCTGGGCCGCTGCCGGGTATCTCCGGCTACTCGAAGCGGGACGGATCGCCCATGCCCCGCCGCACGACTTCCGCGACGCCGCTGGAGAAGTCGATGACCGTGGTTGGCTCAGCACCGCAGTCGCCGGAATCGATCACGGCATCCACGACGTGGTCTAGGCGCTCCTTGATCTCCCAGCCCTGCGTAAGAGGTTCTTCCTCATCCGGAAGCAGCAGTGTGCTGGACAGCAGCGGTTCGCCGAGCTCAGCGAGAAGTGCCTGGACCACATGGTTGTCCGGGATGCGCACGCCGACTGTTTTCTTCTTTGGGTGCAGTAGCCGCTTGGGGACCTCCCGGGTGGCGGGCAGAATAAAGGTGTAGCTGCCCGGCGTGACGGCCTTGATGCTCCGGAAAACGTCGTTGTCGATCTGGACGAGCTGGCCCAACTGAGCGAAGTCCTTGCAGACCAGCGTGAAGTGGTGCTTGCTGTCGAGGTTTCGGATGCTCCTGATTCGGTCCAGTGCCTCCCGGCTTCCCAGCTGCGCGCCGAGCGCATAGCAGGAGTCGGTGGGGTAGGCGATCAGGCCACCTGAGCGAACGATTTCCACCGCCTGGTGGATGGAACGCGCCTGGGGGTTCTCGGGGTGCACATCGAAGTATCTCGCCATGGGTCGAGCTTACGCCCGGGGTGGCCCTCCCGCTGGCGGCCCCGTCCGACTTCACGGCCGCCTGTTCATTTCGGCGCGCTCACAGTTGCTCGTCGTGGTGGATCCGTTCGCCGAGTTGCCGCAGCGGCTCCCCGCTGCCGCTCCACTGCTGGGCGATGAATTCCGCGGCGATGGACACGGCCGTTTCCTCGGGCGTGCGGGCGCCCAAATCAAGGCCCACGGGACTGTGGAGCTTCGACAATTCGGCCTCGCCCAATCCCGCCTCGCGCAGCCGAGCCATCCTGTCCTCGTGCGTGCGCCTGGATCCCATGGCGCCGATGAAGGCTACTGGGCTGCCGCGCAGCGCCACCTCCAGGACGGGGATATCGAACTTCGGATCGTGGGTCAGGACGCACAGCACGGCCCGGGAATCCAGCAGTCCCTGGGCGAACTGGTCGCTCAGATACCGGTGTGGCCACGCGTTGACCACCTCGGCGGCGTCGGGGAACCTCACGGGGGTGGCGAAAACGGACCGCGCATCGCAGACGGTTACCCGGTACCCCAGGAAAGCGCCCAGCCGGGCCAGCGCCGCGGCGAAGTCAATGGCACCGAAGACGATCATGCGTGGCGGGGGCGCGTAGCTCGCGAAGAAGACGCGCATGCCGGTGTCGAGCCGCTCGCCGTCAACGCCGTAGTGCAGGATGCCCGTCCGCCCGGCCGCCAGGAGGCCCTGGGTGTCGTCGCCGACGGCGCGGTTAGTCCGGTCCGAGCCCAGGTCGCCTTCGCAGCCAACAGGTCTGACGATGAGGTGGCGCCCCACG
Source organism: Arthrobacter sp. 05T420 (assembly GCF_056396305.1). Taxonomy (NCBI): domain Bacteria; kingdom Bacillati; phylum Actinomycetota; class Actinomycetes; order Micrococcales; family Micrococcaceae; genus Arthrobacter; species Arthrobacter sp. 05T420. Next base: position 18,804 of record NZ_JBFTLG010000003.1, read on the forward strand.
CGGTCGGCATCTGGGTGTTCGATGACCGTGGCGACCCCCACGCGGCGCCCGGCGGCGATGTCCTGCGCGACGGCGGCGAGTTCGGCAAAGCGGCGCTGGGAGACGGGTTCAACGAAGATGTCGATGATTCCGCCGCAGGTCAGGCCCACGGCGTAGGCATCGTCGTCGCTGATCCCGTAGCGCACCAGGGCCGGCTCGCCGTCGTCCTTGACTTGGGTGGCCAGCTCATACACGGCACCTTCGACGCAGCCGCCGGAGACGGAGCCCACGGCCTCGCCGTCGGCCGTCACCAGCATGGCGGCGCCGGGGAGCCGGGGTGCCGACTTGAAAGTACTCACGACCGTGGCCAGGCCTGCGGTGGCACCCCTCCGCCAGTCAGGCAACATGGCCGCCAGGACATCGCGCATAGTCGCTCCTCAGAGCCTGCCGCACAGCCGGAGCATCCGGAACGCTGAACGCCGGCCGGCCCAGTAGGCGATGCACGCCACGACGGCGACGACACCGAGGACTTTCACCGGGCTGGACAGCTGCTCCGCCGCGATTCCCTTGGCCAGGCTCAGCGCATCCAGGCTGCCGCCCGGCGCGGCCGACGCCGGCATTGGCTCCGGGACAGCCGCCGGGACAGACGCCGGCACCGGCTCCGGGACAGCCGCCGGGACCGCTTCGGCTGGTGCTTCCGGGACTGGAGGTGTTCCCTCTGCCAGCATGGCCTGGAGGTTATTCGCGAAGAGGGACATCGTCTGTTCCGTGACGCTCCCGATCACCCCTTTGCCCATGGCCGCGGCCTTCCCGGACAGCGCGAGATCTGCGCTGACGGACCCCCGCGTGGCCGCGCCGTCTTCGGCCAGCGTCAGGGTGACGGTGGCCTCGGCGGTGCCCTGTCCGCGGGTTTCCTGGGCCTTGCCGCCAAGGACGGCGCGGTGTTCCGAGGCGTTTCTTTCAATGACGTTCAGCAGGCCCTTGTATTGCATCGTGACCGGGCCCAGCTTTACCGTCATGCCCACTTGGTAGGCGTCCTCCGAGAGCTTGTTCAGGATCTTGGCCCCGGGGAGGCATCCGGCCACCCTTTCAACGTCCATCAGTGTGTCCCACACCTGGCTTATCGGTGCGACCACCGAGAAGGTGCTGTCAATTTGCATGCGCTGGTTCCTTGCCTCTCGCTCGTCCGTGCCGCTGGCCCGGTTGCTTGCCGTCACCCCGAATTGCGGCTGTCAGCTCGGCCAACGCCTGGTAGCTGTGGCCGCTGACGAATGCGTCGCAGTAGGGCAGTGCTGCTGCCATGCCGCCCACCAAGGGCTGGTACTGCGGGGCCGCCTTCCGCGGATTTACCCAAATGATCCTGTGGGCGAGCCGGCGCAGGCGGGCCATTTGCGCCGCGACTTGTTCCGGATCTTCGGACGCCCAGCCGTCCGAAAACACCACCACCACGGCGCCCCGCGCCAGTCCGCGGCGGCCGTGCTCGTCGACGAAGCGCCGGAGGCATTCGGCGATCCGGGTTCCGCTGGCCCAGTCGGGCGCGGCGACGGCGGCGCGGGCCAGAGCCTCGTCCGCATCGCGCAGGGCCAGTTGCCGCGTAAGCCTGGTCAACCTCGTGGAGAAAACGAAGGCTTCGGCCCCTGCCCCGGTCACAGCGCCCTGCAACAGGGAGATGAAGACGCGCGCGTAGGGCTCCATCGATCCGGAAACATCGCACAGGAGCACCAGTTTGCGGCGTTGCTTGCGCCGGCGGGCGTACAGCAGCAGTGGGGCGTCGGTTCCGGAGCGCCGGGCAGTGCGAACCGTCGCCCGGACGTCCAGGCTCGCTGTGCTGTGTGCCGATGTGCGTGTGCGGCGGCTCAGGCGCAGCGGTGTCGCCAGCTGCAGCGCCGCAGCCAGCCGCCGCACCTCAGCCACTTCATCGGCAGAGAGCTCGGCAAAGGAAGTCACATTAAGGTGTTCGTCCCCGGAAACCATGGCCAGGACGGCATCCCGATCGGCGCGGAGGCCCCGGGCCGAGCTGTCCCGGCCGGGGAAGGCCACGCGCGGATGCCGGCGCGTCCCCTCGGCCGCGCCCCCCTCCCGGGTGCCAGGCGCCGCGGGCCGGGTCTGCGGCTGCGGCTGCGGTGTGGGCGGCGCCGGCAGTGCCGGGCGGGCCACCCGGCCCGGTTGAGCCGCGCTGGCATTTGGGCCGAACACGGCGGCGAAGACGGCATCAAACAAGGGCACCTGTCCGCGCGCGGACACGAGCACCACGCGGCAGGTCCAGTACAGCTGCTCAAGCTGGGCAGGGGGGATCAGGTGGAGCGCCTCGGCCAGCCGTGCGGCCCGGTCCGGCGACGTAGCAAGCCCAGCCCTCCGGATTGCTGTGACGAACGCGGCGGACAAGGCTGCTGCCTCGACTCGCGGCGGCCGATCGGTGGCGCTGCTGGTTTGGGCGGGCCCGTGGTCTTCAGCCATCGTTGCCCTCCACGAGCCAGGCCGCGCCGCGGGAGCCGACGAGTTCGAGGTCATCGCGGTTCTTGACGATGGAGCCCCACGTTTGCTCGGTAATGCCGGGCTCGATCCGTGCCACCCCAAGCACAGCCAGGGCCGAGACCCAGTCGATTGCCTCAGATATGCCCGGGGGCTTGGCGAGGTCCAGTGTCCGCAGCCGGGTGATGACGGACGCGGCCTGGAGCGCCAACGGGCCGCTGCTGGCGGGAACCCGACGGCGCACGATCTCGGCGATCCGTGCCGGTCCGGGGTAGTCGATCCAGTGGTATAGGCAGCGGCGGGTCAGGGCGTCATGAAGGTCCCGCGTCCGGTTGGAAGTGAGGATCACGATGGGCGGATGGGTGGCGCGGATTGTGCCCAGCTCCGGGATGGTGACGGCGGATTCCGCCAGCAGTTCGAACGTGAAGGCCTCGAATTCGGCGTCGGCGCGGTCGATCTCATCCAGGAGCAGCACGGCAGGCCGCGGGCCGGGATGCTCCAGCGCCTGCAGGAGCGGCCGCCGCAAAAGGTACTGGGGAGCGAAGAGGTCAGTTTCCGTGACCTCGGTATCGCGGACTTCGGCCAGCCGGATGCCGAGCAACTGGCGTTGGTGGTTCCATTCATAGAGGGCCTCACCGGCGTCGATTCCCTCGTAGCACTGCAGCCGGTACAGCGGGGTGTCGAGGAGTTCGGCCAGCGCCTTCGCGGCCTCCGTTTTCCCGACTCCCGCCTCGCCCTCGAGCAGGAGGGGCTGCGGCAGGCGGACGGCCAGGAACAGGGCCGTTGCCAGCCCGGCATCGGCCAGGTAGTTGGTGCGGTCCAGCGCGGCCATCAGCGACCCCACATCCGGGACCCGGCGCCGGACGTCCTCCTCCGCGCCGGCCCGCGCCGCCGTCGTCATACGGCCCCCTGCAGCCCGTCAAGCAGGCGCCGGTAGTCTTCCTCGGTGTCCACGTCCAAGGGGATGGGACCGGGTGTGCGGACCTCGACGACGTCGTCCGCCCGCTGTTCGAGGAGCTTCCAGACTGATTTGTCCCCGTGCAGGGCGGCCAGATCCGGCAGCAGGCGCCGGGCAAACGCAAGGGGGTGGCCCACGCCGTCGTCGTAGCGGCACACCGCGATGCCGCCTAAGGCAGCAGGAGCGGCGCCGGCCGAAGGGGCGCCGGAACCGGGCTGGAGGGCGCCGAGCACGGCCCGGACACTCGCGGCCCGGACACCGGGCTGATCGCCGAGCAACAGGACCACGGCGTCGGTATCCGGATGCAGGGCCGCGAGCGCCGTCGCGATCGAGGACGCGCACCCGTCGCCGAAGTCCGGGTTGAGCACCACATCGCAGCCACTGGTGTCGACGGTGCGCCCTACCTCGGCCGCCGCGCCGCCCAGGGCCAGCACCGTCTGGCCGAAGAGGCAGTCCCGGGCAGTCGCCAGGACGGCATCGAGCAGGACCCCCGTGCCGTAGGGCAGGAGCTGCTTGGGCTGGCCCAGGCGCCGGGACGCCCCCGCGGCCAGGATGATTCCCGCAGTCCGGGGCTCAGGGCTTCCAGCCGGCCTCAGCGATTCAGGTCGTGAGGGCATAGCGCTCCGGATCCTTGCGGAAGGCGGCCCGGCAGCCGGGGGAGCAGAAGTAGACCGTGACCCCATGGTGTTCCAGGTGCAGGGACGATTCGAGGGCCGGGATGGACATGCCGCATACCGGGTCGACCGCGCTCGCCGGCCCTGACTCCTTGGGCCCTGACTCCGTGGGCGCCTTCAGGCCTGCGGGGGTGGCGGCAGCGTCCGCCGCTAGGGGCGGGGACGCGCGCCTTGCCTTGGACCGTTCACCAACCAGCTGGGCCAGGATTGAAAGCGCGATCTCCCCGGGAGTCCGGGCACCGAGCTGCAACCCGGCCGGCGTGAAAACCCGCGCCCGCCGGGCGTCGTCGACGTCGAGCGATTCCAGGACGGCGGCGCCGCGGGTTTCGCTGGCCACGAGGGCAACGTAGGGGACACCCGCGCGCAGGGCCGCCTCCAGCGCACCCTCTTCCGCTTTTCCGTGCGAGGCGACGATCAGTGCCGCGTCATCGCCGCGGGGATCGGCGGATTCGCCGTCCGTCAGTTCAACTTCGAGGCCGACGCCGGAACCGAGCGTCGCCAAGGCCTGCGCCACCGGCGTCGTACCCACCACCAGGACCCGGGGCGCCGGAATCCGCGGCTGGAGGAAGATCTCGATCGCCCCGCCGCTGAGGCAGGGGTTGGAGACCTCGACGGCGCCCTCCTCCGCGGTGAGGGACGGTTCCCCGGGCAGCACGCGCAACAGGAGCGGTTCCTGGGAGGCGAGGACCTGCAGGCTGTATTCGCGCACCGATGCCTCGACGCAGTTCCCGCCCACAAAGCCCTGGATCTCCCCGGTGGGCAGCACCAGGGCCGTGTCCCCGGCGTGCGCGCTCGTCGGACGCTGGGCACGGACCACCGTGGCGTGGACAAACGGCTCGCGGCGGCTGGCGAGTTCATCGGCCCTGGCGGCCAGGGTCTCTGCGATGGTGGGCATCAGATCGGCGGCCTGGCCCGGCCCTGCATGGCGGCCCAGACGCGGGCCGGGGTGCAGGGCATGTCCATGTGGGTGACGCCGAACGGCGCCAGGGCATCGACGACGGCGTTGACGATCGCCGGCGGGGAGCCGACGGTGGCGGACTCGCCGATGCCCTTCGCCCCGATCGGGTGATGCGGGGACGGGGTGACCGTGAATCCGGTTTCCCAGTCCGGCACTTCCATGGCCGTGGGGATCAGGTAGTCCATGAAGGACCCGGCGAGGCAGTTGCCGGCCTCGTCGAACTCGATGATCTCCATCAGCGCCATGCCGACGCCGTCCGTCAGACCGCCGTGCACCTGGCCTTCGATGATCATCGGGTTGATCCTCGTGCCACAGTCATCCACCGCCACGAAGCGCCGCACCTTGACCTGACCCGTGCCGGGGTCGACATCTACGACGCAGATGTAGGCGCCGAACGGGAAAGTGAGGTTTGGCGGGTCGTAGGTGACTTCCGCGTCGAGGTTGCCGTCCACACCCTCGGGCAAGGCAACGGTGCCATGGGCGCCCATGGCGATCTCGGCGATGGTCTTGCCGACGCTGGGATCGCCCTTGACGAACCAGCGGCCCTTTTCCCACTCGAGGTCCTCGGGTCGGGTTTCAAGCATGGCCCCGGCGATCAGCTTCGCCTTCTCACGCACCTTCCGCGCGACGAGGGCCACGGCGCCGCCGCTGACCGGCGTCGAGCGGCTTCCGTAGGTGCCCAAGCCGAACGGGGTCTGGTCCGTATCCCCGTGGACCACCTCGATGTCCTCCGGCGGGATGCCGAGTTCCTCAGCCACGATCTGGGCGAAGGTGGTCTCGTGGCCCTGGCCCTGGCTCTGCACCGAGATGCGGACCACGGCCTTCCCGGTGGGGTGCACCCGCAGTTCGGCGCCGTCGGCCATGCCGAGGCCAACAATGTCGAAGTGCTTCCGCGGGCCGGCCCCCACCACTTCCGTGAAGAAGGCCACGCCGATGCCCATGAGTTCCCCGCGTTCGCGTTTTTCGGCCTGCTCGCGGCGGAGGTCCTCGTACCCGGCGAGCTGCATCGAGAGGCGCATGGCGGCCTCGTAGTCGCCTGAGTCGTAGACCCAGCCGGTCTTGTTGGCATAGGGGAACTGCTCCGGCTTGATGAAGTTCTTGAGCCGCAGCTCCGCCGGGTCCATGTCCAGCTTGCGGGCCAGGACGTCCACCATCCGCTCCACCAGGTAGACGGCCTCGGTGACGCGGAACGAGCACGCGTAGGCCACCCCGCCGGGCGCCTTGTTGGTGTAGACGCCGGTGACGGAGCAGTAGGCGGCCTTGAGGTCGTAACTGCCGGTGAAGATGGAGAAGAATCCGGCCGGGTTCTTGGTGGGCTGGGCGGTGGCGTTGAACGCGCCGTGGTCGGCCAGCACATGGGTGCGCAGGGCCAGGATCTTGCCCTCCTTGGTCGCCGCGATTTCGCCCTGCATGATGTAGTCCCGGGCGAACGAGGTCGACATCAGGTTCTCGGAGCGATCCTCCACCCATTTGACCGGACGCCCGGAAACGATCGAGCCGACGACGGCGAGGATGTAGCCGGGATAGATCCCGACCTTGTTGCCGAAACCCCCGCCGATATCGGGGGAGACGATCCGGATTTTGTGCTCGGGGATGCCGGCCACAATCGCGAACAAGGTCCGGTGCGCGTGCGGGGCCTGGGTGGTCTCGTAGAGCGTCAGCTTGCCGTTGACGGCGTCGAAATCCGCGACGGCGCCGCATGTCTCCATCGGTGCGGGGTGGACCCGGGGGTACACCACCTCCTGGCTGACCACGACATCGGCGGCGGCGAACACCGCATCGGTTTCGGCTTTGTCGCCAATCTCCCAGTCGAAGATCCGGTTGTCCGTCCGGCCCTCGATCTCGTCGCGGATCACCGGCGCGCCCGGGTCAAGGGCCTTGCGGGCGTCCACCAGCGGGGGAAGCACATCGTATTCGACGTCGATCAGCTCCAGCGCGTCCCGGGCGGCGTAACGGTCCTCGGCCACCACAAACGCTACTTCCTGGCCCTGGAACCGGACTTTGTCGGTGACCAGCACGGCCTGGACGTCCGCGGAGAGCGTCGGTGCCCACGCCAGCTTCAAGCCCAGGAGGTCCTTGCCGGTGATGACTGCCACGACTTTGGGATGCGCCAGGGCGTTGGTGGTATCGATGGACACGAGCCGGGCGTGCGCCACCGGAGCGCGCAGGATGGCGCCGTGCAGCATCCCCGGCAGCACGATGTCATCCAGGTAGTGGCCCTTGCCGCGCACGAAGCGCGGGTCTTCCTTCCGCTGGATACGGCCGTAGCCGATCGGGCGGTCCTCGTCGCCGGCGGCCGGGTTTGACGGCCGGTCATGGATGACAGTCATGCCTTCACCTCCGTGCCTGTCTCCGCTGTCTCTGCCCCGACATCCGGGACGCCGGTGTCGGTGCCGTCCAGGCCGGTGCCGGCAGAATGGTCGGCGGCGGGTGCGTCGCCCAGGCCGGTGCCGACGGGATGGGCGGCGGCCCACTGCACCGAACGGACAATCGTGGCGTACCCCGTGCACCGGCAGATCTGCCCGGAAATGGCCCGCCGGATCTCGGCGTCGTCCGGGTGCGGATTCTTATCAAGGAGCGCGCGTGCCGTGAGCATCATCCCCGGGGTGCAGAAGCCGCACTGCAACCCGTGCTCCTCCATGAAGCCCTGCTGGACGGGGTCGAGGTTGCCGCCCGTGGCCAGTCCCTCAACGGTCCGGATGTCGTGCCCCGCGGCCATGGCGGCCAGGACAGTGCAGGACTTCACGGGCTGTCCGTCCATCAGCACCACACACGTCCCGCAGTTGCTCGTGTCGCATCCCCAGTGCGTACCGGTGAGGCCCAGGACCTCGCGGATGTAATGGACCAGGAGCACCCGGGGCTCGATCTCGCTGGTGACGTCGTTGCCGTTGACGGTCATGCTGATCTGCATCGGCTTCAGCCTTCCTGCATCTGGGCGGCGCGGGCACAGGCCCGCCGCAGCACCCTTTGGGTGAGCTCATCGGCGAGGTGCCGCTTGTAGTCGATCGGGCCGCGCTGGTCCGCCACCGGATCGCAGGCCGCCGCCGCCAGCCTGCCGGCCTCAGCGAACAGTTCCTCGTCCGGACGCCTGCCGCGGAGCGCCGCGGCGGCATCGGACACCAGGTGGTCAAGGCCCAGCGCCGTGAGTCCGACGGCGGCGTCGTCGACGGTCCCGTCCGCGGCGAGGGTGACTGCGGCGCCGGCGGCACCGACTGCCCAGTCCCCGACCCGGCGTTCGACCTTTTCATAGGCGCTGCCCGTGCGGGGCCGGATGCCGAACCTGAGTTCGCAGAGCAGCTCATCCTGCCCGACCGCGGTTTCGTAAGGTCCGCGGTGGAACTCGGACATGGGCAGGATGCGCTCGCCGCGTGGCCCGCGGATCACCGCCTGGGCGGCAAGGACATCACAAACGGTGGAGAGGTCCTCGGCGGGGTCGGCCTGGCAGAGCGAGCCGCCTATGGTGCCGCGGTTGCGTACCACGGGGTCGGCGATCACCAGTTCGGCGTCCCGCACAATGGGGAACAGCGCGGCGACCTCCTCCGACTCAAGCAAAGTGGTGTGGCGCGTCAGGGCGCCGACCCGTAGCTTGTTGCCGTCACGGAGGATGAAATCGAGCTCGTAGAGGTCATTGATGTCGATCAGCCATTCGGGCCGGGAGAGGCGAAGCTTCATCATCGGCAGGAGGCTGTGGCCGCCGGCCACCACCCGGGATTCGGGGCCGTACCGGGCGAGAAGTTCCAGCGCGTTGTCCACGCTGGTGGCGCGGACGAAGTCAAATGGAGCCGGAATCTGCATAGTCCCTACCTCACTCCGAACGACCGGCGGCGTGGTGCAGCGGCAGCGTAGCGCCGGATTGAGGTCAGTCTTGCCCCGGCCTGAGTGGGCTGTCAATATCGTCATAAGCGAAAGGTTATGAAGCCGTGGCGATGACATTGGGACAGTTGCGGACGTTCGCCCTGGTGGCCAAGCTGGGCTCTCTTCAAGCGGCCGCTGTCCACCTCGGAGTCAGCGAACCGGCCGTTTCGACAGCGCTTGCCGCCCTCAGGCAGGATCTGGGTGATCCGCTCTTCGTGCGCGCCCACGGCGGGATCGCGCTGACTCCCGGGGGCCGGGCCCTCGCCGAACACGCCCAGGACATCGTGGGACTGGCGGACCGGGCCCGGTGGGAGGTGGCCCACGCTCAGACCGAGACCGGCCGCCTGAAAATCGTGGCCACGGCGCCGTTTGCCGAGCACGCGGCTGGCCGCCTGCTGGACCTGTTCACCCGCCGGGTCCCCGGCGCCTCCGTCGATGTTGTGGTGGAGGAGGCCGAGGACATTGCCCCGCTGATGCTGGAACGCGTCTATGACATCGCCTTCGGAGCCAGGCCCCCCGTCCGCAATGGTTCTGCCAACGTCGGCATCGACTCCGTCCCGTTCCTGCGGTACCAGCGGATCGTCGTGGCGGCCGCCGGGCATCCGCTCGCCGCCCTGCACGGACCGGTGGCGCTGGCCGAACTGCTGCGCCGGCCGTGGTTTGCCGGTCCCGCCGGCATCCAGGCGGCCAGCGAGGAGGGCCGCTGGTTGGCGTCCCAGGCAGTGGCGCCGGAGATCGTCCGGCTGAGCAGCGAGACGGAGGCCCTCGCCGCCGTCAGGGCGGGCGAGGGAACCATGCTGGCGCTGGGCCATATTGTCCGGACTGAAATCCGCAGCGGATCCCTGGCCCGTGTCCCGGTGACCGGAACGCCGATTTCCGGGCTCTGGTGGGCCAGTACGCTGGACCGCCGCCGGGCCACCACCATGGCGCGGACCCTGCAGAGGTTTGCCGGCACCGCCGATGCCACCGCGGCCATGGTGGCCCCCGGCGGTTCACGGGGGCTGGAACGGCGGGGGTCCAAGTTCCACGTTGCACTCTGGAGCTGAGGCGCCTGCCGCTGTGTCGCCTGCCGCTGTGTCGCGTTGCGAAACGCCGGGCCGGGTGCTACCCCTTGAGGGTTAGGCGATCCATTCACCCCGCGAGAAGGAGTAGCAATGACGTTGTCCCGAGACGAAGACAGCTCGCTGCGGCATTGGAGCAGCCGTCTGATTCAGGCGCTGCAGATCCTCGACCTGGAAGTCGACCACGAAAAGATCGTCCAGGTCGCCGAAGAATCCGTCAAAGCCGTCGGTCCTCACGCAGACGCCATCAGCGCGTTCATCGTGGGCTACGCGGCGGGCACCGCGTCCACCAACGGCCGCAAGGGCACGCAGGAGGCCGTACACGCCGCGTCCAACAAAGTCATTGAGCTCTGCGAGCACGGCGAGTCCGGCGGCCCGGATGAGGAAGGCTGGGCCAAGAGGGCCCAATAACCAAGAGGGCACAGTAACGCGGCCACGCTGTAGGCCCGCCCCGCCAGCACGGGACATGCTCCACGGTTGGGTTCAGGGATGGACAGATTGGTGTTATGTCCAGTCGCCGGGGCCGGGGTTGGGCATGTCCCGTGGCCCCGCCCCGCGCCGGCGTGTGCCTAGAGTTGTGTGCCTGGTGTTGTGAGCCTAGGGTGAGGCCACCCCGGCGGGGACCGTTGCCGCGCCCTCGGGCGTCTGGTCCAGGCTCGGCTCAAACCGGACGATGACCGCCTTTGAGACCGGTGTGTTGCTGCCCTCGGCCGTATGGTTCAGCGGCACCAGCACGTTGGCCTCAGGGTAATAGGCAGCCGCGCAGCCCCGTGCGGTGGGAAACGACACCACGCGGAACTTGCGCAGCACGCGTTCCTCGCCGTCGTCGTGCACGCCGTGGACGTCCACGTCCTGCCCGTCGGCCAGACCGAGTTCGGCGATGTCGTCCGGGTTCACAAAGACCACATGGCGGCCCTTCTTGATGCCGCGGTAGCGGTCGTTGTGCGAGTAGATAGTGGTGTTGAACTGGTCGTGGGAGCGCATGCTCTGCAGGATCAGGGTTCCCTCCGGCCGTTGAACAAGTTCCAGATCGTTGACAGTCAGCACCGCCTTGCCGGTCGGCGTGGGGAAGGTGCGGGAATCGCGGGGACCATTGGCGAGGATAAACCCGCCTTCCTGCCGGATCCGCTGGTTGTAGTCCTTGCAGCCGCCCACGACCCGCGAAATGTGATCGCGGATGAGGTCGTAGTTCTTCTCATAGCCGTCCCAGTCGGCCTTGATTTTGTCGCCCACCAGGAGTTTGCCCATCCGGCTCACGATGGCGGGCTCCGAGAGCAGATGATGGGAAACGGGCTCAACGCTTCCCCAGGACGGGTGCACGGCGCAGACGGTGTCTTCCACGGAAACGAACTGGGGCCCGGATTCCTGGATGTCGATCTCGGTCCGGCCCATCGTAGGGAGGATTAGCGCCTCGCGGCCCGTCACAGTGTGCGAGAGGTTCAGCTTGGTCGAGATCTGGACTGTCATGTCCGTGTTCTGCATGGCAGCCACGGCGGCATTGGTGTCCGAGATGGCCCCCACCAGGTTGCCGCCCAGGGCGACGAAGACCTTGATCTCGCCCGCGCGCATTTTATTGATGGTCTCGACGGCGTCCGTGCCGTGCTCGCGGGGCGGTTCGAAGTCGAACTCCTTGCCGAGGGCGTCCATGAAGGACTGCGGCATCTGCTCCCAGATGCCCATGGTGCGGTCGCCCTGCACATTGCTGTGCCCGCGGATGGGGGAGGCGCCGGCGCCCGGCTTGCCGATGTTGCCGCGCAGCAGCAGGAGGTTGATGATCTCCTTGATGGTGGCGACACCCTTCTTCTGCTGCGTGATGCCCATGGCCCAGGTGATGATGACTTTCTCGGCCTTGAGGTAGCGGGCGGCGAGCTCATCGATGTCCTCGCTGCGCAGGCCCGTGGCTTCGAGCACCGTGCGCTCATCCAGCTGGGCGAGGTGCTCCTTAAGCTCTTCGAGTCCCTCGCAGTGTTCGGCCAGGAAGGCGTGGTCCAGGACGCTCCCGGGGTTCTTGGCTTCGGCGTCGAGCACCCGCTTGGACACAGCCTGCAGCAGGGCCATGTCGCCGCCGATCCGGATCTGGAGGAACTGGTCCGCGATCTGGGTGCCGTTGCCAATAACGCCCTTGACCTCCTGCGGGTTCTTGTAGCGGCGCAGGCCGGCCTCGGGAAGGGGATTGACGGCCACGATCTCGCCGCCGTTGTTCTTACACGCCTCGAGTTCGGTCATCATCCGGGGGTGGTTGGTGCCCGGGTTCTGGCCCATGACGATGATCAGGTCGGCTTGGGCGTAGTCGTCGAAACTGACTGTGGCCTTGCCGATGCCGATGGTCTGGCCCATTGCCCAGCCCGAGGATTCGTGGCACATGTTGGAGCAGTCCGGCAGGTTATTGGTGCCGTAGCCGCGGACCATCAGCTGGTAGAGGAAGGCGGCCTCGTTCGACGTCCGGCCGCTGGTATAGAACGCCGCCTGATCGGGGGAGTCCAGCCCCTTGAGCTTGTCGGTCACAAGCCGGAGCGCTTCGTCCCAGCTGACCGCCTTGTAGTGGTCCTCGCCGGCGGCTTTGTATACCGGTTCGGTAAGCCGGCCCTGCATTCCAAGCCAGTACTCGGACCGGCTGCGCAGTTCGCTGACGGAATTCTCGGCCCAGAAAGTTCCGGGGACCACCACCGGAGTCGCCTCCCAGGTCACAGCCTTGGCCCCGTTCTCGCAGAACTCGAACGCCTTGCGGTGGTGCGGATCCGGCCACGCGCAGCTCGGGCAGTCGAAGCCGTCCTTCTGGTTCATCGCCATGACGGTCTTGCGGGTCCGGTTCAGGCCCATCTGTTCGATGGCCGGCTTCATGGAGTGGTACACGCCTGGGACACCGGCGGCCCAGCTCTTGGGCCCGTCCGCTACAACGAGGTCTTTCTCGGACGGTTCCTCGATCTGAGGAGTCTTGCGAGTCACGTGAACTTCCCTTCTGCAAGCACCGTCCGGAGGGGACGGCGTGCTGATCTGCTGCCACTATGCACAATACCGTCAGGCCTATCAGCTTGATCGGACCGCCGCAAGCAATTGGCTGGCCCGCTCAGGTACCACGCCCCACCCGTACGCACCCCTCCCGAGTATCGTCCTCGCGCTTTTCAGGTAGCCGTTACTCGTGTTCCCGCTGCTGAAGCCGTGTGTTCTAGGGGTGGAAGGTCTCAGTGGGGAAAACCAAGCGGAGTCAAGGGGCGTTAGCCCTGCGGCATACGGGTTCTTCGTTGCGTTCGGCCGCCTTCAGGCGGAGCCGAAGGGATCCGTCCTGACTTCAATGGGCTCGATCAACAGCTGAAAAATCATGTGAATACTGGGGGAAGCGTCATGAAAAAAATTTGTGCCGACCGACTGCTTGGTAGAGAGTCGATCCACGTTTACGGGGCTGCAGCGAAAGCCTTGTTCCAAGGCCGAACCATCCTGGTCACGGGCGCCGGGGGTTCCATCGGTTCGGAGATTGTCCGTCAGATGCTCATGCTGGAAGTAGCGAAGGTCTACTGCATAGATAACGACGAGTTCGCGCTCTACAACCTGCAAATGGACCTGGAAGGCATGGCATTGCTGGACGATGACGTCTACCGGCTGGCCGACATACGCGATGAGCAGTTGATGCGGCGCATCATGCAGGAGGTCCGTCCAGACGCGGTGTTCCACGCCGCAGCGCACAAGCACCTGCCGCTCTTGGAGCGGGCACCCGAAGCGGCCGTCAAGACAAATGTCTTTGGGACCCAGTCCGTAGTGCGTGCCGCAATAGCCGCAGGCGTGGACAGGGTTGTCAACATAAGCACGGACAAGGCGGCGAATCCGACATCGGCGTTGGGATGGTCCAAGCGTCTCGCGGAGCACGTCGCCGACAAGTACGCCGACACCTCGGCGACCAAAGTGGCAAGTGTCCGCTTTGGAAATGTATTGGGCAGCCGAGGCTCATTTCTGCCCACGCTCATGACGCAAATTGAAACAGGACAGACGATCCGGATCACCGATCCCGCTGTCGCACGCTACTTCATGACCATCCCAGAGGCGGCCGGCCTGGTGATCGAAGCCGCCTGCCTGGCCGCCGGCGGGGAAACGTACGTGTTGGACATGGGTGCGCCGGTGCGGATCGAGTCGCTGCTGCGCCGGTATGTCGAATTGGTTGACTGCCCGATGCCTGAAATTGAGTACACCGGGCTCCGCCCCGGCGAAAAGATGTCCGAGGAACTTTTCGACCAGCGCGAGACCCACCATGCCACGCCTCATCCGCGCATTTTGAAGGTCGACGTCGGAGCGTATCCGATTGACCATGCACTGGCACTCCTTCGCGAGCTCGTCGACCACGGCGCCCACCCTGCACTCGTTCGCGAGGCGCTCGAATTCAATACTGCCGGAAAGGTAAACGATGGACTGGACAGCTTCGCTTCTAGCGCTCTTGGCACTGCCCCTTCTGGCAGTCTTAGTTGACGCTGTCGGAGCGGCCCGCAGCAGCCGCTTCGGAACTGGGCATCGGGAAGCTGGCAGCGCCTCACTTGAGGGTCTGTCCTTCGATGTACTTGTTCCCATTTACGGTGATATCCGGTATTTGACCAACGTCGACTTTCTCGACAGTTACGGGCGTCAAGTCATCCTCTGCACGACCTCCGGCGAAACCGACGATTTCCGGCAATCGCTGGAGGAAATAGCGGCGAACCACGGTTTCCGGGTATTTCACAGCGATTACGTTCCTCCGTCGGCCGGCACCAGGCGCCGGACCGGCGGAACAGTCCGCGACCGCGTCATCAGGGACGCGCTGGGATCTGCCGTGGAAGCTGACTATGTGGTGTGTCTGGATGCGGACTCGACGTCGGTCCGGCCGCTGTCTGAACTGGTGGGTGAGCTTCGAAGGCGCGGCGACGATGTCGCTTCAATTGAGCTGGTGCCGCAGGAGGAGGGCTCCGCCCTGGTCCAGTTGCAGCGGCATGAGTACCGGCTGGCAATGCGCCTCCGGTTCGTCATGCCATGGCTTCTAAGTGGCGCATGCCACGCCGGAACAGCATCTGCGATGCGGGCCATCATGGCGCAGCATTCACTCTTCTTCCAGGGCAATGATGTTGAGACAGGTTTGCTCGGCGAGCGTCTCGGATACCGCATGACCCACATTCCTTTCGCCGTGAACACGGACGTTCCCGCATCGTTGCGGGCCTGGTGGCGGCAACGCCTTGCCTGGGCGGGCGGGGAATTCCGTTTGTATATTGTGAACATCCGTTTCTGCTTCTGGCATCCATTCTTCTGGGCATACGGGAGTGTTGTGCTCTTTGCATTTCTCGTTCTTCGGTGGGAAGCGCTCGTTCATCCCGGGCTGTCGCTGCTGGCCGCGGCCACTCTCTATTTCGGCATGGTCTATGCCATTCATTGGAAAGGGCGCAATCGCTGGCTTTTGCTGATGCCCTTCTACACGCTTGCCACCAGTCTGATCATCCTTCCGCTCGGTGTGGTCTGGTACTTTGCCATGGCAATTCCAGAGAGGAACTTCGGACTCATCAGGTTCCATCGCGGCGCCGTGGGTTCCCATGCGCCAGGTCAGCCCCGCAAAGCCGTGGGCGTGGCCGGCGCATAGCCAGGGCGCCGCTGCCGCGGGCGCTCACAGGAGGTTCGTGGCACAATCCACGAGCCTCCTGTGAGCGTCATCCGGCCAGCGCTTGCACCCGTGCGCACCCCTTATACCAACACCGTCTTGGCGCTCGCTGAGAGCCTGCTGTACTCCGGCTGTAGGTAGCAGGGGTCAAAAATTCGAGTCCTCGAGGGGTAGCGGTTACCCGTCTGTTATCCGCCGCCGGCCCTTGCGGTCAGTACCCCCCGCGCGGGCTGCCTCGCCGCCGTCGGCCGCCGGGCGGGTATCCCAACGCGTCGGAGCGGGTACCCGCAGCGCGTGAGCCAAGTGGTCGGAACCCCCGGAAATCAACGGACCGCGGTCCGGAACGCAAGGTGCCGGCTGCTCCCAGTTTTCTCCAAGGAATCACCAAGCACTGTTGCACCATCACTCACTCTAAGAGGCAGGTGTGCAATGAATTTGTTTGCAAGCAGGAAGGTCGGCGGCCAAAGACGAGTCTTTAGCCGCCCAACCCGCGCAGTAGCCGCAGGAACAGCGATGACGCTGCTCACTTTCGTCGGGCTCACTACAACGGCGCTGGGCGCCAGCGCCGCGCCGGCGCCCGTCGGCGCAGGCTTCACCGTCACCGCAGCCGACTTGGCCTTCATCCTCAAGCAGATCAAGATCGCCGAGGCACACGTCGCGAATACGACGTCGGCCACCGGCCCTTGCGGGGCGCTTATCGGAAGAGGCCCTAACCAGATCCCCGATGCCCTTACCTCGTACGGACTCCGCACGGTTGACGGCTCCTGCAACAACCTGATCAAGGGCCGCGAAACATTCGGGGCCGCCGACCAGCTTTTCCCGCGTCACACGACGCCGTCGTTCAACACAGCGGATGGTGTCCCTGCCGGGTTCGGCCCCGCCGGTACGTCCTCGTACGCCCAGAAGTCGGGCAATGTGTTCGACTCCCAGCCCCGCCAAATCAGTAACCTGATCGTGGACCAGACGTCCACTAATCCGGCCGCCGTGGCCGCTGCCGGGTTCCCGGTCCGGACCCAAGGCAACCCAGGGTTGTTCCCCTGCACCACCGATCCTGACCCCCTGGCGGCTCCGCCGGTCGAGGCTGTGCCGGCCGGCTGCGTCCCCACGGGCCACACACTGTTCATCCCCAACGTCACCACCGACGTTGGACTCTCCCCGCCCTACAACTCCTTGTTCACGCTGTTCGGCCAGTTCTTCGACCACGGTGTGGACCAGACGGTCAAGGGCGGCGGAACGGTGTTCGTTCCGCTCAAGGCCGACGATCCGCTGATTACAGTCGGACCCGACGGCAAGGCCGGAACCGGCGATGAAGTGGCTCCCAACAGCCCGAACGCGTTCATGGTCCTTACCCGGGCCCAGAACCAGCCGGGCGCGGATGGCGTCCTCGGTACCGCAGATGACGTCCAGGAAGCCGCCAACACGGACTCGCCGTACGTGGACCAGTCCCAGACGTACACGTCCCACCCCTCGCACCAGGTGTTCCTGCGGGAATACATCAACAACACCGCCGGCAGGCCGGTCGCAACCGGCAAGCTGCTCGGCGGTCCTGCCGGTCCCACCGCCGGCGGCATGGCCACGTGGGCGGGCGTCAAGGCGCAGGCAGCGATCTTCCTGGGCCTCAAGCTCGAGGACAAGGATGTCACCAACATTCCGATGATCGCCGCGGATCCGTACGGCAAGTTCATCCCGGGCCCCGCGCGCGGTCTGCCGCAGTACGTCACCCTGACCGGCTTGGTTGAGGGCGACACGGCTAACCCCGTTCCGGTACCGGCGAACGTGCGGTACTTCGATACCCCGTTCCTGACCGACATCGCGCACAACGCCGATCCGTCGCCGCAGGACACGGACCACAACCCTGCCACGCCGCCTGTCGCGCCCACTCCGGACGCTGACACCACGGCCTCGGCGGATTTTGCGAACCAGCCCGCCGGGACTTACGACGACGAAATGCTCAATGCGCACTTCTGTGCCGGTGACGGCCGCGTCAACGAGAACATCGGCCTGACCACCATCCACCAGGTGTTCCACTCGGAGCACGACCGCCTGGTGGCGGATATCGAGAACACCCTCACCAACGACACCTCAGCCACCGGCGTTGCCGCGCTTGCGGAGTGGAAGCTGACTGCGGGTGCTAACGGTTGGAACGGCGAACGCCTGTTCCAGGCGGCCCGGTTCGTCACGGAGATGGAATACCAGCACCTGGTCTTCGAGGAGTTCGGCCGCAAGGTCCAACCCGCGATCCAGCCCTTCCACGTCTACCACACGGACATCAACCCGGCCATCAGGGCGGAGTTCGCCCACGCGGTCTACCGCTTCGGCCACTCCATGCTGACCGAGACCATCTCCCGCACCAACGCGGACGGCAGCGACAACTCCATCTCCCTGCTTAAAGGATTCCTGAACCCGCCCGAGTACACCAACGGCGGATCGGCGGGGTCCCTGACCTCGGAAGAAGCCGCGGGCAGCATCGTCATGGGCATGAGCGACCAGGTCGGCAACGAACTCGATGAGTTCGTGACCGGCACGCTGCGCAACAACCTGCTGGGTCTTCCCCTGGACCTGGCGACGATCAACATGACCCGTGCACGTTCCGAAGGCGTCCCGCCGCTCAATGAGCTGCGCCGCCAGATCAACGAGTCCACGGGCGACGCCCAACTGGCTCCCTACACGAGCTGGGCCGACTTCGGGCAGAACCTCAAGCACCCCGAATCGCTGATCAACTTTGTTGCCGCCTACGGCACCTACCCGACCATCACCAGCGAAACCACGCTGGCGGGCAAGCGGGCAGCAGCCAAGGCAATCGTTGATCCCGGCACCTTGGCATCTCCTCCCACGGCTGACATGTCCGACTTCATGAACAGTGCCGGTCCGTGGGCCACCCAGGAGACCGGGCTGAACAAGGTCGACCTCTGGGTCGGCGGGCTGGCGGAGAAGACTAACCTCTTCGGCGGCCTCCTGGGCAGCACTTTCAACTACGTGTTCGAGAACCAGATGACCGACCTGCAGAACGGTGACCGCCTTTACTACCTGGCGCGCACACCCGGCATGAACCTGCGGTCTCAGCTGGAGAGCAACTCCTTCGCGGAGATGATCATGCGCAACACCGACGCGCACTCGCTCAAGGCAGATGCTTTCGGCACAGCCGACTGCAAGTTCCAGCTCGGCAACCTGGCTGGTACGCCGGCGGGGTATACGACATCGGGGGCCACGGTCGCCGATGACCCAGCCAGCGAGTGCAAGGAGAACCTGCTGCTCCTGCGCAAGCCGGACGGCACCATCCAGTACATGGAGAAGAACACGGTAGATCCCAGCGGCATTAACGGCCAGTCCGTATACAACGGCACGGCCAACGCTGACCGGGTCACCGGCGGCAACGACAACGACACGTTCCTCGGCAACGAGGGCAACGACGTCATTGAGGGCAACGGTGGCGACGACATCGCACTCGGCGGCGACGGCAACGACCGGATCACGGATCTGTCCGGCGCCGACGTCCTCAAGGGCGGTCCGGGCAACGACTACCTCAACTCCGGTATCGGTGATGACATCATGATGGGCGGCGACGGCCAGGACTTCACCAACGGCGGCGCCAACGACAACGAAACCTTTGCCGGCGAAGGAAACGACTTCGTGCAGTCCGGTGACGGTGCCGATGCGACGTTCGGTGACGGCGGCGATGACTGGATCCAGGGCGGTTCCGGCCAGGACCTGCTGATCGGCGACCACGGCGCACCGTTCTTCGACGACCCGGCCCAGACGAAGCCCGGAAACGACATCTTCGTCGGACAGGTTGGCGAGAATGACTACGACGCCGAAGGCGGCGACGACATCATGACGTCCAACGCGGCGATCGACCGCTACGCCGGTGCTGCCGGTTTCGACTGGGCCACGCACCAGTACGACACTGTCGCCGCCGACGACGACATGAAGATCAACAACAACCTGGTCGGACTCCCGCTTCCTGTCGTGGTCAACCGCGACCGCTGGCAGGAAGTGGAGGCCAACTCCGGTTCCAAGTTCGACGATGTCATCCGAGGCGACGACGCAGTGCCCAGCACCGTAGGTGGTGCAGGCTTCAGTGGCTGCGACGTCCTCGACCAGACGGGCATCAACCGGATCGCCGGCCTGGGGGCCATTCTCCCCGCGCCGACCACCCCGCTTGCACCCGTGGCTGCACTCTCACCGATGGGCGTCTGCCCGCTAACCGGTCCGGTCTGGGGTGACGGCAACATCATCATCGGCGGCCTTGGCAGCGACAAGCTCGAGGGCCGCGGCGGCAACGACGTGCTCGACGGTGACCGGTACCTGAAGATCCGCATCAGCGTGCGGGACGACGCAGGCACGGAGATCGGTACCACCGACCTCATGGAACGCCCGTACCAGACGGGTAACCCGCAGACCCTGGCGGCTGCAGTAGCAGCCGGCGTCGTCAACCCGGGGAACCTGGTGGCTGTCCGCGAAATCGTGACCCCCACCGCCCTCGAAACCACGGGCAACCGGGACGTCGCGATCTTCTCCGGACCCCGGGCCAACTACACCATCACCACGACTGGCGGCACCGGCACCATTGGTTCGGCTGGCTCGACTACCACGGTGGTGGACAACGTCGGAATTGACGGCACGGACACGATCCGCAACATCGAGTTCCTGCAGTTCTCCGATACCGTTCTGCCCAACGCCCCGGTTATCGGGACGGCAGCCGCCGGCCCCGGGCAGGCAACGGTGCGCTGGACGGCCCCGACCGTCGGCATTGCCGACACCTTCTCCGTGAAGGTGCTCGACGTGACGACAGACCCGGCCGGCGTCCAGGTCGGTGCGCTGCGCACCGCTCCGGCGGGCGCCACCAGCCTGGTGGTGACGGGTCTGACGAACGGATCCCAGTACCGGTTCCAGGTGCTGGCCAGCAACGCCCTCGGTGACAGCCCGTTCTCGGCACTCTCCAACACAGTGAGCCCGACGACGGCGACCGCACCGGGAGCGCCCACCATCGGGACGGCCACGGCCGGGAACGCCTCGGCGACCCTGACCTGGACCGCACCGGCATCCAACGGCGGATCCGCCATCACCGGTTACACCGTGCGGGCCTTCGCCGGGACCGTCCTGGCACGCACGCAGGCGGTCACCGGAAACGTCGGAACCGTCGTCGTGACAGGCCTTACCAACGGGACGGCGTACACGTTCGACGTCGCCGCCATCAACACGGTGGGTACGGGCGGATTCTCGGCCCGCACCGCAGCGGTGACACCACGTACCGAATTCGTGGCTCCCACCCTCACCGCGCGGTCCCCTGCGCCGGGGGCATTGTCGGTCAGCCAGGGCGCCAACGTGACGGCAACGTTTAGTGAACCGGTGACGGGAGTTACGGGAACGAACTTCCAACTGCGGCAGGGCACCACGGCGATCGCCGCCGTCGTCTCCTACGATTCGCTGACCCGCGTCGCGACGCTCAACCCGGTGGCAACGCTGCCGGCAGACCGCGTCTACACCGTGACCGTCTCCGGCGTCCGTGACCTTGCGGGCAACACGATGGCGACGAGCACGTGGACGTTCACGTCGGGGCCTCTTCCTGTCATCACCTCATCGACCCCCGCTGCGGGAGCCACAGGGGTGCTGCGGAACAGCAACACGACGGTGACGTTCAGTGAGTCCATCACCGGGTTCGCCGCTGCAGGCAGTGTCCGGATCGTCCGGGCCTCGACGGGAGTCGACATCGCGGTCGCGGTGACTTACAACGCCACGACCAGGGTGCTGACAATCAACCCGAGTGCCACGCTCCTTGCCGGCACGCAGTACAGGGTCATCATCACCGGTGGCACCACCCGGATCCGCGATCTGGCAGGCAACCCGTTGCCCAGCCGTTCGTGGACGTTCACCACGGGATCAGCACTGTAGCAGCAGTGTGAGAACGCCGGCTGGCGGACCCTCAGCGGCCCGCCAGCCGGCTTCCTCAAGTCTTCGAAATTCATTTTGGACACTGTATTCAGCTCTATTGCCCACTTGGAGGGGCCATGACTACACGACGAGAGATCTTCAAACTGGGCGCTGTCGGCGCCCTCGGCCTTGCCGGCTTCAAAGGCGGCGACGACGACGTCCCGACGACGGGCACTGCCGCGCCGGCCGGGACACCGGTCACGGCCAGCCTTCTTGCACCCCAGAACATGCCTGTTCCCTATGCCGGAGTGTTTCGCCGCCCGCCGGAGCTGGTCCCTTTTCAGACGGGCTTCGACGACGGCGACCCGGCCCGTCCGTTCGCCCGGTATGCCCTCACCCAGAAACTCGGCCAGGCCCAGTTCGTGCCCGGCCTGAACACCACCGTCGCGGGCTACAACGGCATCTTCCCGGGCCCCACCATCCGGGCCACCCAGGGCACCCGGATCGAGGTGCGGATCCGCAACGCGCTGCCGGCCGCAGGGCTCCTGCAACCCGCCCGCTTTGATACCGTCACCCACCTGCACGGCTCGGCGTCGCTGCCGCAGTACGACGGATACGCCAACGACATCACCGTCCCGGGAAACGTCAAGAACTACCATTACCCAAACTTTCAGACGGCACGGACCCTCTGGTACCACGACCATAAGCACCACATCACCGCCCAGAACGTGTATTCGGGGCTCGCGGCCTTCTATCCGCTATCCGACAAATTTGAGCGTGCGCAACTGCCTCAGGGGGAATTCGACGTACCGCTCATGATTTCGGACGCCATGTTTAACGCCGATGGCTCCCTGGCATACAACGACAACGACGTGAAGGGCCTGTGGGGCGATGTCATCATGGTCAACGGCGTGCCGTGGCCCACCATGAAGGTCAAGCCCCGGATCTACCGCTTCCGGGTGCTCGACGCCTCGATTTCGCGGTCCTATCGGCCCACGCTCTCCACCGGAGACCCCGTCTACGTGGTGGGCACCGACGCCGGTATGACGCCCAAAGTGGAAGCCGTGAAATCGTGGCGGCAGGGCACGGCGGAACGCTATGAAGTACTAATCGACTTTCGGAAATACCGGACAGGCCAGCTGATAGAACTGCGCAACCTCAGCAACAAGAACAACATCGACTTCGCCAACACCAACAAAATCATGCGCTTCCAGGTAGTGGCCGATTCCGGGTCCGGGGCCGGCTCCATTTCCAGTATTCCGGCAACTCTGGACGACGGCGGCTCCGTCAACGCGTCCAAGGGCGGCATCCCCACTATGAGCCTCACTCCGGCAATGGCGAAGGCGAAGCGCGAACTGAGATTTTTCCGGGACCACGGACAGTGGACCGTCAACGGCGTCACGTGGGCCGATGTGGAGAAGTCCGGGTTTACCAAGCTGTTTGGCAACCCCCAACCATTCGACATTGAGCAATGGACCATCATCAACGCATCCGGCGGCTGGTTCCATCCGGTGCACATCCACCTCATTGACGCCAAGATTATCGCCAGGAACACCAACGGCGGCCAGCCGTTTGCCTGGGAGAAGGGCCCCAAGGATGTCTTCTACGCTGGCGAGAACGAGTCCGTCACCGCCCTCATGCAGTTCGACACGGGTACCGGCGGGGGTGGTCGCTACATGATCCACTGCCACAACCTGGTCCACGAGGACCACGACATGATGGTGCAGTTCTCCGTCGGCGACCTGCGGACCAACGACCCCATCACTTCGGATCCACCGGTCCTGGACACCGCTGCTCCGGACGCCTTCCCGCCGGTGTACCGGCCCGGGCTGCCGGCGGGGACCTGAGATGGGCCGCGTTGGGACGCTGGGCGCGGCGGCCCTGCTCGTGCTGGCGCTGAGCGCCTGCACGGGCGGAACACCGTCGCCGGCACCGCCCGTGCCTAACGCCGCGGCCGTTCAGAGCGCGGCGCCCGTCTCGCTGGAGACCGGGACAGACGTAGGCAACGGCCGCCCCGCCGTGAGCAACGACGGGCTGATGGTGCGGCGCCGCGCGGTCATTGCCATCCACCCCACCGCGGGCGGAAAGCCGGGCGCACCGCGCGCACGGCTCGAGCAGACCGCGGCTGCCAGCCGCATCGTCCTTTCCGACATCCCCCCGGACGTGCTCGAACCAGCGATCCTGGAGCATCTCGCACCGGAATTGATCCTGGCGCTTCCGGCCGGAAGCACGGGCGAGGACGCGGAGAAGCTGGCCGAACTCGCCTTCGGCCCGGAGGGCAGCTACCCCGGCGTGGAGCATGTCCACGTCGCGTCAGTCCTGGTCCACGACCTCCAGTTCAGCGTCGCTGCCGCCGATCCGGCAGCCGTGGCCAGGTCCGTTGCCGCGGAGGGCATCCTCTCGGACGCGCTCGGGAACTACGGCACCATCCTGGACAAGGCGGCCTTGAAGGTTACCTATATGGGACCGCTGCTCAGCGACTTGCTGGTGGAATCCGTGCGGATCGGCATGGCCCGCGGCGCCGGCGTCAAGCCAGCGGACGTGACCTTGGCTCCCCGTTCGGCCACGGGCGAGGGAGTGGACATGTCCCTCGAGCCGGAACCGGCACCCGAGCCTGAACCGTCGGCGGAGGACAGCGGAACGCACTCGCACGACGCCGGCGGCGGCAGCGGCGATGCCACAGCAACGACCCCGGGTTCTGCGGAATCCGGGCACTGACCGCACCAGTGGCCGGCCGGAGCAAGGGGAACGCTACCGGCCGGCCACGAGTGTGTCCCGGATCTCGCGGCGCAGGACCTTGCCGATCAGCGAACGCGGCAGCTCGTCCATCACGGCAACGCGGCGCGGCACCTTGTAGGCGGCCAGGCTCTCCCGGGCGAACGCCAGTAGCGCCTCCGGGTCGATGCCGGCACCCGCGGACGCCACGACGGCGGCCACCACGTCTTCGCCGCCGCCGGGGCGGGGCAGACCCACCACGCACACGTCCTTGACGCCGGGGAATTCGGAGAGAACGTCCTCGACTTCCGTGGGGGAGACGTTGAAGCCTCCCGTGATGATGAGTTCCTTGAGCCGGTCCCGGACAGTCACAAAACCATCCTTGTCCACCGTGACAATGTCCCCCGTGCGGAACCAGCCGCCTTCCAGCAGCGCTTCCTCTGTCTCCTGCGGCCGGTTCCAGTAACCGGCAAAAACCTGCGGACCCCGGATCAGGAGCTCCCCCTCCGCGCCGGGGGCACAGCCCAGGAGAACGTTCCGCGGGTCCACCACGCGGATGTCGGTCAGGGGAAACGGGACCCCCACAGTTCCCGGTTTCCGGCTGGGCCCGAAGGGGTTGCCCAGGGCGATGGGCGAGGTTTCCGTCAGTCCGTAGCCCTCGATCAGGAAGCCCCCGGTCGCGTTCTCCCACCTCTCCACTGTCGCCGTTGGCAGGTTCATCGCCCCCGAGATGGAAAACCGGATGCTGTCCAGCGCGATACCGCGCTCGGCGGCTGCTGCGGCGATCCGGTCGTAGATCGGCGGCACCGCCGGCAGGAACGTTGCAGGGGACTTCTTGTGCGCCTTCAGTACGAGGTCGACGTCGAACTTGGGGAACAGCACCAGCCTGGCACCAATGCTCAAGGCAAACGTCATGCACAGCGTCAGACCGTACGCGTGGAACATGGGCAGCACCGCGTACACAGTTTCCCGGCCGTCCTTGAGCCCGGGCACCCACGCGCGGCCCTGCGCGGCATTGGCCTGCAGATTGGCATGGGTCAGCATGGCGCCTTTCGGCTGGCCCGTGGTGCCGCTGGTGTATTGGATGACGGCCAGGTCGCCGGCGGCCGGACGCGGATGCCGTTTTTTCAGCGCGCCGGCGGCAAGGAGTTCTTTCCAGGCCAGCACGGTCCGGCGCGCCGGCTGCGCCACGGGCCTCGGCGGGTGCTTGCCGGCTGCCAAGGCGGCCCGGGCGGCGCGGGCTGCCGGCACGGGGAGTCGCAACGCCATCCGTTGCAGAAACGGCATCGCCGGGATCAGCTCAACTGAGACGATGCTGTGCAGCCCGACGTCGGCCGGCAGCTGACGAACCTTGTCAACGGCCTTGTCCCAGACTATGGCGACGGTAGCGCCGTGGTCCTCGAATTGATGGCGTAGTTCACGGTCTGTATATAAGGGATTGTGTTCGACGACGACGGCGCCCAGGCGCAGCGCCGCGTGGAAGGCGATGATGTGCTGCGGGCAGTTCGGCAGGACCAGCGCCACCCGGTCACCGGCCCGGACGCCGAGCGCCTTCAGGCCCGCGGCCGCCCTGCTGATGGCGGTCCCCAGTTCTCGGTAGCTGGTGCACGCGCCGAAGAATTCCAGCGCGGTCTTGTTCCCGTAGCGCCGGACGGACGAGTCCAAGAGGTCGACAAGGGACCCTTCGGGGAGCTTGAGGTCGGCCGGAACTCCGGGGCTGTAGTGGCGGATCCAGGGGCGGTCGGGACGCAGAGGCCCCACGGATCTGGTGCTCATGGTGTGTCCTTGCCACTGGGCTGGGTTGGGCTGGCTGGGTCCGGCTCCCGGCCCCGGGCCCGGCAGGGCCCGCCAAGAAATCCTACCGGCGAAATCCCACCGGCGCGGCCCCACACGGACGAGCGTCGCCGGCGAGGGCCGCAGTGGTGGCGCGCGGTGAGTAACCGGAGGTGACTTTCGGCCCTTGGCACCCGGCAGACCCGGGCGGAGGCTGGGGCGTACACCGCGAGCCGCAGGTCCGCACACTTCAGGGCCGCGCTGTTCCACATGCTTGCAATTCCACATGCTACGCAATGTAAGAGGTCCTCGGGAGCGCCATGAAGTACCAGCAGCCGACCCTGAAGTTCCGGGGTCCCTCCGACTCCGGGACGATCGACACAGGAAGTATCGACACAGGGGACCTGCGATGAACTCCAACGGCGTCACCCGGACCACCCTGTTGAAGGAGATCCACGATCTGGCCCGGCCGCTGAAAACCGACCGTGATCTTAACGGCCTCGTTCGGCGCGCTGCCGAGTGCCGTTTCGTAGCCATCGGCGAAGCGTCCCACGGCACCCACGAGTTCTACACCTGGCGCGACACCCTCAGCAGGAGGCTGATCGCGGAGGAAGGCTATAACTGGATCGGGGTGGAAGGGGACTGGCCCGACTGCTGGCGCATCAACCGCTGGGTCCGCGGCCAGGAGGGGAAGGACCAGGGCGTCCACGCGCTGCTGGCCGGTTTCGAACGCTGGCCGACCTGGATGTGGGCCAACGAGGAAGTCGCGGCGTTCCTGGACTGGCTGCGCGGCTGGAACGCCGGCCGGCCCCTGGATAAGCGTGTCGGCTTCTACGGACTGGATGTCTACTCGCTCTGGGATTCGCTCCGCGAAATCATCGGCTGGCTGCAGGAGAACGATCCCGACGCCGTGCCCACAGCCGAGCGGGCCTGGCAGTGCTTCCTGCCCCACCACGAGGACCCGCACCAGCACGCCTGGAGCACGCGGCTGGTGCCGCAGTCCTGCGAGCCCGACGTCGTGGCCCTCCTGACCGAGGTCAGGAACCGGGCCTTCAGCCCCGGACCCCATGAGGAGGACGCCTTCGACGCCGTCCAGAACGCCGAAGTGGCGGCCAACGCGGAGCACTACTACCGCATCATGGTCCGGGGTGACCGGCAGTCCTGGAATGTCCGCGACCACCACATGGCAGACACCATCGACCGGGTCAGCAGGCATCTCGGAGCGGCGTCGAAAGGCCTGGTCTGGGAACACAACACGCACATCGGTGATGCCCGGGCCACCGACATGGCGCAGGACGGCCTGGTCAACGTCGGGCAGCTGCTGCGCGAACGCCACGCGGGCGAAGGGGTGCTGCTTGTTGGCTTCGCAGCCCACCGCGGCTCCGTGCTCGCCTCTGACGGGTGGGGCCGCCCGGAGCGCATCCTTACGGTGCCGGCGGCACGTCCGGGCAGCCACGAAGACTTCCTGCATCAGGCCCTCGGCGTGCCGTCCGTGCTGGACTTCGGCGACGACCGGACCGGGCCATGGCTGTCGACATGGCTCGGGCACCGGGCGATCGGCGTCGTCTATCACCCCGAGAGGGAAGCCGGGAACTACGTTCCGACCCGGATGGGGGAGCGCTACGATGCCCTGATCTGGCTTGAACGCACCAATGCACTGCGTCCGGTGCACCACGAGGGGCCGCCCAAGGAACCGGAGTTCGAGACCGAGCCCACCGGATTCTAGTCCGGTGCCGATTCCAAGAAGGCAGGAGCCAGGATGGGCAAGCCAATCGTCGTCGGTTTCAACGGGTCTGCGGGCAGCGAGGCCGCGGTGGCCTGGCACGGACCGACCCCGGACTGGCGGGAAGCCCCTGTCCGCAGAGGGGGCTTTTCCCGGCTGCCAACGGATGGGAGGATGATGCCGTGGACCCCTTCTTCAATTTCGTCACTCACTTCTGGTGGCTCGTCTTTCCCCTGAGCGGACTGGCCGGCGGATGGGCGCGCTCTTGGTCCAAAGCAGCCGAACGCCGGCACCGGCGCCGTGTGGAGCTCTACACGCTCAAGAACCAAGCGGCGCAGGCCGAGCAGGCAAGCAAGGACGATGTGCTTGCCCTCATGAAGGCGCACGACGCCGTCAACCGGCGTTGGCTGGACTACGAACTCGACGTGGGAAAGCTGATCGACTTTCCGGTCATGACGGATGTCCGGGAGCCCCTCACGGTGGCTTTCCTGCGGGCCAAGCGTGAGGCCGACGGTCTGCGCCCCGCCGCCCCCGGAGAGGTCAGGACCGCCGCAAGGCTCGCGGAGTACCGGGCAGCCGTGACCAGTTTTGAACTGGCATTCGACGTCGCCGAGCGGGAAGCCAAGCGGATCAGGGACAGCAAGTTCACCGGGCCGGAACGCCAGCGGCTGGAGACTGCCCGGAAGCTCCTGCGGATCGCCTCAGACGCGGCCGCGACTCCTGCCGAGCGCCAGACGGCGTACAGGCGCGCCCGCCGGGAACTCGACGGGCTCATCGTGTTGCCGGAGGCCACGCTCGCTGCGCTTGAGGAAAAAATCGCTTCGGTGCTCGACGCCGGCCCGGCACCGGAGGTCCGCCGGACCGTCTAGGGCCGCCGTGAGTCGGGGCGAAGCCCGCCACGCCCGCTGTGAAACGCGTCGCACCGCCACCATGAATGTTGCGTGCCGTACCGGGGACCGGAATTTAGGGTCTTCTGGCATGTTTTGCCCTGCCGTCTTTCCCACGTACCATCGATAAGGTTTCAAGCTGCTTAAGTGACCACTGCGAGTCCGGAGAGTCATCGGAGAAACGCGGTGTTCATCCGGCATGGGGGATGTGGAACTGCTGACCATGGACACTGCAGATTGGGCAACAGGTGGAAATCACCGTAATGGTGGCGCTAGTGATATCGCTGGCGCTGTTCTTCGACTTCACGAACGGATTTCATGACACCGCGAACGCCATGGCTACGCCCATCGCGACCGGCGCCATCAAACCGAAAACAGCGGTTGCCCTCGCGGCGGTGCTAAACCTCGTGGGAGCGTTCCTCTCCACGGAAGTCGCCAAGACCGTTTCCGGCGGCATCATCAAGGAAGGCGCGGACGGTGTCCAGATAACCCCGGACATCATCTTCGCCGGCCTGATGGGCGCCATTCTCTGGAACATGGTCACCTGGCTCAAGGGCCTGCCGTCCAGTTCCTCGCACGCGCTCTTCGGCGGCCTGATTGGGGCTGCGATCGCCGGCATTGGCATCCACTCGATCAATTTCGAGTCGCTCATGCAGAAGGTCATTCTTCCTGCGATTTTTGCGCCTGTCATCGCCGGCGCCGTGGCGTACCTGTGCACGAGGCTGGCCTACGCGCTTACCTCCCGGCACGACCCCGAAACCGGGGACAAGCTCACGCAGAAGCGCGGCGGATTCAGGACCGGCCAGATCTTCACGTCCAGCCTCGTTGCACTCGCGCACGGGACCAACGACGCCCAGAAAACCATGGGGATCATCACCCTGGTCCTGATCTCTGCCGGCACCCAGCCCGCCGGCTCCGGACCGCAGTTCTGGGTCATCGCCTGCTGTGCCTTCGCCATCGCGATCGGCACCTACTCCGGCGGCTGGCGGATCATTCGCACCATGGGCTCCGGCCTTACCGAAGTCAAGCCTGCCCAGGGGTTCGCGGCCGAAGCCAGCACCGCCAGTGCCATTCTGGCCTCGTCGCACCTGGGCTTCGCCCTCTCCACCACGCAGGTGGCCTCCGGTTCGGTCATCGGCTCCGGAATGGGACGCCGCGGCACCACCGTGCGGTGGGGCACCGCGGGCAAGATTGCGCTCGGCTGGCTATTCACACTCCCCGCAGCCGGCATCGTGGGTGCACTGACTGCAATGCTCGTTCAGACCGGAGTCATTGGTGTGATCATCGCGGCCGTGGCCGGTACCGCCGCAGTGGCCTATATGTTCGTGCATGCACGCAAATCCCACGTTGGCCACCACAATGCCGTCCAAATCGAGGAAGTCGGCCAGGCCGTGCAGTTCCGTAAGAAGAAGTCCACCGCCAAGGCCATCAAGAATTCCGCCGTCAACGCGATCAAGAACGGGAGCGCCAAGCGATGAAGTGGTTGGAACTGTTCACCGTGGCCGGTGCCACGCTTCTGTCCGCGGTGACCGTCGTCGTCCTCTATGCCCTGGGTGTCCGGCTGACGGCCATCGCGGGCGACATCCGGAACTCTCCGGCGTCGTGGACCCGACCGCTCGCTTACGCCTGCTTCGCCGTGTGTGGGGTTGCCGTCCTCTTCGGGCTCTACTTGATCATTCCTTACTTCCACAAGTAAGCCGCCGCCTGCAGGCCGGTCGGGTCGTCCGCGCTGTTCGGCTGTCCCTTGCAGGGGTGAGGCCGCGCGTCGGGGGATGGGAACCGGGCACGGCATTGGCTAGGCTGGGGCCATGGTGAGCTTCCAGTACTTTGTGGCCTCCTCCCTCGACGGGTATATCGCCACCGATAAGGATGATCTGGCCTGGTTGCTCCAGTTCGACGGATTTGACGGCGGGCAGGAGAGCTACGACGCCTTCATCGCCGACGTCGGCTGTATCGTTATGGGCGGCGAGACCTACGCCTGGCTTCGGGAACACGAACCCGACACTTGGCCCTATCCGGGCACGCCCTGCTGGGTCTTCACCCACCACGAACACTCAGCCCCCACGGGCGCCAATGTCACGTTCGTGCGCGGGGCCGTCGGCGAGTTCGTGGACGACCTCAAGGGCGACGCCGGCGGCCGAAACATCTGGGTTGTGGGCGGCGGCGCCCTGGCAGCGCAGTTCGCGGACGCCCGGCTGCTGGACGAACTGATTGTCTCGGTCATCCCAGTGGTTTTGGGCAGCGGCAAGCCGTTACTGCCGATGAGAGGGCCGACGCCGCCGCTGGAGCTGACGTCGTCGCGCACCTTGGGCCGGGGCATCGTGGAACTGCGGTACCGCTTCCCGGACCGGACCTAGCCGGGTCCGGAACCCCAAGCCGTGCGAGCCCCTAGGGCGCGATGTCGCGGATAAGGTTCGTGATCCGGGCGGTAGAGAGCCGGCGGCCGTGCTCGTCGGTCATCACGATCTCGTGAGTGGCGAGGGTCCGGCCGAGGTGGATGGCCGTGCAGGTGCCGGTGACGGAGCCCTCGGAGATCGCCCGGTGGTGTGTCGCCCCGACCTCAATCCCCAGAGCCTGCCGGTTGGGACCCGCGTGCATTCCCGCAGCGAAGGAACCCAGGGTTTCGGCGAGGACCACGTGGGCCCCGCCGTGCAGGATGCCGGCCACTTGGGTGTTCCCCTCCACCGGCATGGTGGCCACAGTGCGTTCCGGACTCATTTCAAGGAAGTGGATCCCCATCTTCACCACGAGGGCCCCGACGCCGTATTGGCCCAGCCAATCGTGCATTTCCTCGGGAACCCCGGCCGCCGCGAGCTCGGCCGCGTAAGGGCCGGGCGTGAAATTGTCCATCATGGGAACTAGGCTGGCACCTGTGAGCGAAACTACCAAACCGGCCCTTGCCCCCTTTGCGGCAGCTGCCCCCCTTTCTGCGGACACTGCCGCAGACCTTCTCCCGGCAACTGAGCCGGAATCAACGCTTGCGGCCAAGCCCGCCCGAAAATCCGGCCGGGCCGCGGCATCGGTTTCCGCCACCGAGGCTCCCGTAATTCCCATCACGAACCAGCCGCGCCTACTCGTGCTGGACGGACATTCCATGGCGTTCCGGGCGTTCTTCGCCCTGCCCGCAGACAAGTTTTCCACCGCCACGGGGCAGCACACGAACGCGATCCACGGCTTCACCTCCATGCTGATCAACCTGATCAAGGAGCAAAAGCCCACCCACGTGGCCGTGGCGTTCGACGTCTCCGACGACACGACCCACCGCAAGGCCGAGTACAGCGAGTACAAGGGCGGCCGCAATGAGACGCCCCGGGAAATGAGCGGCCAGATCGACCTGATCGACAAGGTCATGGGCGCGTGGGGCATCAAGACCATCAAGATGCCCGGCTGGGAAGCTGACGACATACTGGCTACCCTCGCCGCCATGGGGGAAAAGGCAGGTTACGAGGTGCTGCTGGTCTCCGGTGACCGCGATGCCTTCCAGCTCATTACTGACAACGTTTTTGTGCTGTACCCCAGGAAAGGCGTCAGCGATATTCCCCGGATGGACGCGGACGCCATCCAGGAGAAGTATTTCGTCAGCCCCGCCCAGTACTCGGACCTCGCCGCCCTGGTGGGGGAGTCCGCGGACAACCTCCCCGGCGTGCCCGGCGTCGGTCCCAAGACGGCAGCCAAATGGATCAACCTCTACGGCGGTCTTGAGGGGGTCCTGGAGAACCTCGACGCGATCGGCGGCAAGGTGGGGGACTCCCTCCGCGAATATGTTGAGGACGTCAAGCGCAACCGCCGGCTCAACAGGCTTCACACCGATCTCGACCTGCCCGTCACACTGGACGAGCTCGCGGACCCACGGCCGGACCAGGCCGCCCTTGAGGAGCTGTTCGACACCCTCGAATTCAAGACCATCCGTACCCGGCTCTTTGCCCTCTACGGCAGTGAAGTTACGGAGGCCGAGCGGGAAAGCCTCGACATCCCGGACTTCGTGATCCCGGCGGACGCAGCCGAGCTCGGCGCCTTCCTCGCGGCCGGTGCCGGCCAGCGCTCCGCCGTGGCGGTCGACCTTGTGCCTGGCCGGATCGGCGACGACGCCGCCGCGGTGGCGATCGTCCGCGATCACGCCGGCGTTTACATCGACCTGGCCAGCCAGGACGCCGAAGCCGAAAACGTCCTGGCCGCCTGGCTGCGTGACGCCCACGCGCCGAAGGTCGTGCACGGGTTCAAGGCTGCCCTGAAGGCACTGACCGCCCGCGGCCTGGAACTGGAGGGCGTGGTGGATGACACCTCCATCTCCGGCTACCTCATCCAGCCCGACCGCCGCAGCTACGAGCTCGCGGAGCTGGCGCAGCATCACCTCAACATCGCCGTTTCCACCGAGGCCGCCAAGGAAGGCCAGCTTGAGCTGGCGTTCGACGGCGACGACGCCGCCGCCGCCGGCGCGCTGGTCCACGTCGCCGCCGTCGTCCAGGCCCTGAGCCGTTACTTCGAAGCAGAACTGAAGGAACGCAAAGCCCAGGACCTGCTGACCACCCTTGAACTTCCCGTCAGCCGGGTGCTGGCCGACATGGAACTCGCGGGAATCGCCATCGACATGCCACGCATGGATGAGCAGCTCTCGGACCTCGCCAAGGTGATCGAGAACGCCCAGGAGCTTGCCTTCGCCGCGATCGGCCACGAGGTCAACCTCGGATCGCCGAAGCAGCTCCAGACCGTGCTGTTCGACGAGCTCCAGTTGCCGAAAACCAAGAAAATCAAGTCCGGCTACACCACCGATGCCGCATCGCTCAAGAACCTGCTGGAAAAGACCGGGCACGAATTCCTGGTCCAGCTGATGGCACACCGCGAGTCGTCGAAGCTGCGCCAGATGCTGGAGTCGCTGAAGAAGTCCGTCACGGAAGACGGCCGAATCCACACCACCTACGCGCAGAACGTCGCTGCTACCGGCCGGATCTCCTCCAACAACCCGAACCTGCAGAACATCCCCATCCGCAGCGAGGAAGGCCGGCGGGTCCGCGGCATCTTTGTGGTCAGCGAGGGCTACGAGTGCCTGCTTTCCGCGGACTACTCGCAGATCGAAATGCGCATCATGGCCCACCTCTCGGGCGACGCCGGGTTGATCCAGGCCTACAAGGACGGCGAGGACCTGCACCGCTTCGTGGGCTCGAACATCTTCCATGTGCCCACAGACCAGGTGACCAGTGCCATGCGTTCCAAGGTCAAGGCGATGTCCTACGGCCTTGCATACGGCCTGACGTCGTTCGGCTTGTCCAAGCAGCTGGAGATCTCTGTTGACGAGGCACGGAACCTCATGAAGGAGTACTTCGACCGGTTCGGCGCCGTCCGGGACTACCTCCGCGGCGTGGTGGACCAGGCCCGGATCGACGGCTACACCGCCACCATCGAGGGGCGCCGGCGTTACCTCCCGGATCTGACCAGCACCGACCGGCAGCTGCGGGAGAACGCGGAGCGCATTGCGCTGAACTCGCCAATCCAGGGGTCGGCCGCTGACATCATCAAGCGCGCCATGCTGGGAGTGCACGCCGAACTGGCGGCACAGGGCCTCAAATCGCGCATGCTGCTGCAGGTCCATGATGAACTCGTCCTCGAAGTCGCGACGGGCGAGCGTGAGACCGTCGAGAAGCTCGTGACGGAGCAGATGGGCTCTGCCGCGGATCTCAGCGTTCCGCTGGATGTCCAGATCGGCCTCGGCTCAAGCTGGTACGAGGCGGGGCACTAACGTTTACCGGTTCCGGCGCCGCCGGGACCTCAGAATTCGTAGGATTCTCAGGGGGAGAAGCACGTGGCAGAAAAGTACGAGCTCAGGCGGTTCCGCGCGGTCGAAAAAGACTTGGCGGATTACGCGCAGGGCACCGCGTGGCTGCGGGGAGTCGGGATCGGCTTCTATGACGAGCCGCGCAAGGACGACTTCGTGGACAAGATCATGGCCATGTATCTCGTGGACAACCGTGAGATGACCGGTGTCTATCAGGCCGACGGCGTCGCTGCCCACTCGCTGGCGGCCGAGGTCCCGGTGGCGACTTTCGCCACCCTGCGCAAGGACCTGAACATCGGCTACGGCCGGCAGTTGGAAGCCCACCTCGTCACGGCCGTCACTGTCCGCGGGACCCACCGCCGCCAGGGGCTGCTGCGGCGGATGATGACCGAGGACCTTGCCGCGGCGAAGGCGGACGGCGTCGCACTTGCGGCACTCACTGCCTCGGAGGCCTCGATCTACGGGCGGTTCGGTTACGGTGTGGCCACCTTCGAGCGCAGCGTGAAAGTTGATACCGGGCCGCGCTTCCGCCTGCGCCACGTGCCGGTCGGTTCCGTGGAGATTGCCGACCGCAAAGTCCTCCTGGAGCTTGCCCCGGAGGTCTTCGGGCGGGCCCACGGATCTATGCCCGGATCGATCTCGCGGCAGGAAGCGTACCGGCTGCGGTCCTCGGGCATGCTCGGGCGCGACGGCGGCGAGGACGAGGCCATCCGATGCGCCCTGCACTACGACGCGGCGGGCACCGTGGACGGTTACGTCTCCTATAAGTTCGCCGGCTGGGACACCAAGCCGTACACCATGGAGATCGTTGACCTCGTGGCGGCGACCGACGCCGCGTACCTGGAACTGTGGCAGTTCCTCGGCAGCATCGACCTCGTAGATCGGATCAGCTGGCAGGAAGCGCCGGTGGACGACCCCCTGACCTGGGCGCTGGAGGACCCGCGCTGCGTCGAGTCCTCGGACCACCGGGACATGCTGTGGCTGCGCGTCCTGGACGCGGCCCGGGTGCTGGGGGCCCGCCGCTACTCCGCCGACGGGACCGTCGTTCTTGCCGTACGCGACAGCCTCGGCTTCGCGGCCGGCACCTTCGCCCTCACGGTCTCGGGGGGAGAGGCCACTGTGACGCCGGCTCCGGAGGCTGAGCCGGACCTGTCGCTGGACGTCGCGGATCTCGGCTCCATCTACCTGGGCGCCGTCTGTCCCGTGACCCTGGAAGCCGCCGGCCGGATCACCGAGCACACTGCGGGGGCGGCGCTGACAGCGCGGCTCATGTTCGCCGTCGAACGCTCACCGCACTGCCCCACGCACTTCTAGGCCTCCGGCCCGACTCCAACCGGCACCGGCGGCGGCGGTCGGGGCGCCGGTCGGGGCGCGAACTGCCCCGGGCGCTTTGACCGGCCTTCGCGGAAACGACTAGACTAAACGGGCGTGCACTACGTGCGCGCATCTACAATCCACAAAATCAGGATGACCCGGCGGAACACTTGCTGTGACGCCGTGTGCTTGGCCTGCATTCCATAATGCCGGCGAAGCGGTTTGCCTGACCGACTAACTATCCACAACGGAGCCCCTACTACATGACCATCACCTCCACCGAGAAGCCCGGTACCCCCGTAGTCGCCATTAACGACATCGGTACCGCTGAGGACTTCCTCGCAGCTGTCGACGCCACCATCAAGTACTTCAACGACGGAGACCTCGTCGAAGGTACCGTCGTCAAGGTCGACCGCGACGAAGTTCTGCTCGACATCGGTTACAAGACCGAAGGTGTCATTCCCTCCCGCGAGCTTTCCATCAAGCACGACGTTGACCCCGGAGACGTCGTCTCCGTTGGCGATCAGGTCGAAGCCCTGGTGCTCACCAAGGAAGACAAAGAAGGCCGCCTGATCCTCTCCAAGAAGCGTGCTCAGTACGAGCGTGCCTGGGGCGACATCGAGAAGGTCAAGGAAGAAGACGGTGTTGTCACCGGTACCGTCATCGAGGTTGTCAAGGGTGGTCTTATCCTCGACATCGGTCTGCGCGGCTTCCTGCCCGCATCCCTCGTCGAGATGCGCCGTGTGCGCGACCTCGCTCCGTACATCGGTCAGCAGATCGAAGCCAAGATCATCGAGCTGGACAAGAACCGCAACAACGTTGTTCTTTCCCGCCGTGCATGGCTCGAGCAGACCCAGTCCGAGGTCCGCTCCACGTTCCTCAACAAGCTGGAAAAGGGCCAGGTTCGTCCCGGCGTCGTTTCCTCCATCGTCAACTTCGGTGCCTTCGTGGACCTGGGCGGCGTAGACGGCCTGGTTCACGTTTCCGAGCTGTCCTGGAAGCACATCGACCACCCGTCCGAGGTTGTCGAAGTTGGCCAGGAAGTCACCGTCGAGGTTCTCGAGGTCGACCTGGACCGCGAGCGCGTCTCCCTGTCGCTCAAGGCTACGCAGGAAGATCCGTGGCAGACCTTCGCCCGCACCCACGCCCTCGGCCAGGTTGTTCCGGGTAAGGTCACCAAGCTGGTTCCGTTCGGCGCGTTCGTTCGCGTTGAAGACGGCATCGAAGGCCTGGTCCACATCTCCGAGCTCGCCGTGCGCCACGTTGAGCTGGCCGAGCAGGTTGTCTCCGTTGGCGACGAGCTGTTCGTCAAGGTCATCGACATCGACCTCGAGCGCCGCCGCATCTCGCTCTCCCTCAAGCAGGCCAACGAGGGCGTCGACGCCGACAGCACCGAATTCGATCCGGCACTCTACGGCATGGCCGCAGAGTACGACGAAGAGGGCAACTACAAGTACCCGGAGGGCTTCGACCCGGAGTCCAACGAGTGGCTTGAAGGCTACGAGAACCAGCGCTCCGCCTGGGAGCAGCAGTACGCTGACGCCCAGACCCGCTGGGAAGCACACAAGAAGCAGGTTGCCCAGCACGCTGCCGACGACGCTGCAGCTGCAACGTCCGGCGAGAGCGATTCCGGCACCACCAGCTACTCCTCCGAACCGGCTGCAACCGAGACCGGTGCAGGCACGCTTGCTTCGGACGAGGCTCTTGCCGCTCTGCGCGAGAAGCTGACCGGCAACTAATTGCCCAAGTTTCTCACGGAGTCCGCTCCCTGAGGCCAGGCAGTTTGTAGCTTGAAGGTGGCCGTCCCCTCGGGGGCGGCCACCTTTTTTTGTGTGGATCGTGTCTTTGTGGGGATCGGGGTGCGGACATGCGCCGCGGCTGGCCTCACCACCGTACATGCTCATTCTTGAGGCCCACGCCCGGGGGACATACCCATTTTTGGAGCCCGTCCG
Organism: Arthrobacter sp. 05T420; assembly: GCF_056396305.1. Lineage (NCBI taxonomy): Bacteria > Bacillati > Actinomycetota > Actinomycetes > Micrococcales > Micrococcaceae > Arthrobacter > Arthrobacter sp. 05T420. The sequence continues at coordinate 56,371 of NZ_JBFTLG010000003.1, forward strand.
TGGGCACAGGTGCATTACGCTCAGTCATCGCCCCGGGCGCGGGACATGTCCACTGATCGGCGGCCCGCACTATGCCCTGGCGCAGGACATGCCCCGCAGCCGCCCTGACCTCCGGACATGCGCCGCGGCTGCCCTCACCACCGGACATGCTCATTCTTGAGGCCCCCTCCCGGGGGACATGCCCATTTTTGGAGCCCGCCCGTGGGCATAGTTGGATTGGGCCCGGTACTGGCCCCGGGCGCGGGACATGTCCAGTGCTGGGAAGCCTGCGGCGAGGCGGGGTGCGGGCTCCTTGACGGCAGCCCGGCGTTGAGCGCAAACTCGGGAGGTTGAGATATTCGCCAACGATGATGAGGGGACTTCCATGGCTGATACTTCAGAGGCTGTTGAATCGCAAGACACAGTCAGAACTGCGGGTCCGTGGCCGCGGGGCATCGGTGCCGTCACCTTGTTTGTCCAAGACTTGGCCACCACGAAGGGCTTCTATGAGGCCGTCTTCGGGTTGCCGCTCGTTTTCGAGGACGACGCCTCTGCTGTCTTCAAGTTCGAGAACACGTTGATAAACCTGCTCGACGTCTCCGAAGCTCCCGAGCTCATCCGACCAGCTGCAGTGGCCAGCGCAGATTCCGGTGCCCGAATGCAGTTCACCATCGCAGTGGACGATGTCGACGCCATGTGTGCCGAGTTGGCGCGCCGCGGCGTCGACCTGCTCAACGGCCCAATGGACCGGCCCTGGGGTATCCGCACCGCTTGCTTCCGCGACCCTGCCGGATTCATCTGGGAAATTGCCCACTAGAAGTTGACCCAGACTGACCGCTTAGGTTCGCGCGACGGGCATGTCCATTGCTGGGTGCTTGGGACGGACATAAGAGGAATGGGCGCAGTGCGAGCAGCTACCGGTGGGCATGTCCAGTCCTCGACCTGAGCCCGGGGACTCTGAGGCTTGGCACTGGGCGCGGGAGGGCATGTCCACAGCTTGGTGCGTGGGACGGGCACAGGGGAAACGGGCGCAGTGCTCGCAGTCACCGGAGGGCATGTCCAGTGGAGAGAGGCGAGTCCGGCCCCCGGATGCCATGCCGTCAGCGCAGCGGGATCGTGCCTTTGACCGGCACCGTATCCGTCTCGGAGTCCGCACCGGTCACTAGTTCGGCGCCTGCGGATTTCAGCAGTGCGAGGGCACCCACATTGCCGGCCGTGGTTTCGGCCACCAGGACGGCTGCCCCTGCGGCCGCGGCCCGATCCTTCACAAGGCGCAGCGACTCGCGGCCCACGCCACGGCCACGGAAGCTCCGCGCGAGCCAGATGCCGGTTTCCAGCGCCCCGCCGCGAGCCCCGCCAGCACCAACCCCAGCCCCACCAGCACCAAGCCCAGCCCCGCCAGCACCAAGCCCAGCCCCGCCAGCACCAACCCCAGCCCCGCCAGCCCCGCCGTCAACCGCCCCTGGTGGCTCCGCGTCCGTCCGCCTCAGCCGGATGGACCCTGCCAGTTGCCCGTCGCAGCTGATGGCCCAGCTCTTCTGACCCGAGGGACCGTCCAGTCCGGCTGCGGCGGCGCGGTGGAATTCGCGGAACCAACTGATCCGGTCGGTGTTCCAGCCGGGGGTCGTACCCAGCGGCGGGGTGACCTCGTCGGCGTCGGCGTCCCGCAGCGCAAGTTCTAGAAGCTGCTCAAGAAGGGCTTCGCTGACGTCAAGCAGGGCGACCGCGGGCACGGGCTCAGCTGATGGGGACATCGATCCACTCCGTTTCTCCGGGCACCAGCGATGCGCTGCCGGCTGACATCGCGGCCACGCGGTCCGCGGCCCGGGCCAGTTCTTCCGGATCATCCGGCAGCGCCAGCCTCAGGACAGTAGTCTGCGCCTCGTAACGGGTTTCGGCCATGACATACCCCGCGGCGCGCAGATCATTCTCCAGCCGCCCGGCCACGGCGTGCTGCACCGGAACCGAGCAGATTCGCTGCCGGCGGCGCCGCACGAGAGGCGCGAGCTCCAGCGCCCCGGAAACGGATTCGGAATAAGCGCGCACCAGGCCGCCGGCGCCCAAGAGAATGCCGCCGAAATAGCGCACCACGATCGCGGCGGCGTCGCTGAGGTCGGCGACGCCGGGCGCGGTCTCCCGCTTCAGCAGCGCTTCGAGCATGGGGAGGCCAGCGGTACCGGACGGCTCGCCGTCGTCGTTGGACCGCTGCACGTCCCGGTCGGGACCGAGCACGAAGGCGAAGCAGTGATGCCGTGCGTCATGGAATTCCCGGCGAAGGCGGGCAAGGGCGGCGCGGGCGGCATCCTCGTCCGGAGTGCGGGCCAGGATGGTGATGAACCGGGACCGCTTGACCTCGATTTCGTGGCGGAATTCGGACCCCGCGGCGAGGGTGGTGTAAATGGCCGTCCTGCTCTCGGGGGTTTCCGCCGCATCTGCCACCGGTTCAGTTTAGTCTGGTGAGGTGTTGAAGATCGGGTTGACCGGCGGAATCGCCTCGGGGAAGTCCATGGTGGCTTCGCGCCTGAGGGAGCTGGGCGCAGTGCTTGTCGATGCCGACGCGGTGGCCCGTGAGGTGGTGGAGCCAGGCACGCCCGGGCTGGCAAGCGTGGCCGCCGCCTTTGGCGCTGCCACACTGACGCCGGACGGCCGGCTCGACCGCCCCCGGCTGGGTGCCCTGGTCTTCGGCGATCCGGAGCGTCTGGCCGTGCTCAATGGGATCATCCACCCCTTGGTGCGGGAGCGCGCCGCAGCGATCGTTGCCGCCGCCCCGGCCGGCGCCGTCGTAGTCCAGGACATCCCGCTGCTGGTCGAAACCGGACAAGGGAGGAACTTCCACCTGGTGGTCGTGGTGGATGCCCCGGACGACGTCCGGATCCAACGCATGGCCGAACACCGCAACATGAGCATCGAGGACGCGCGCGCCCGGATGAGCGCCCAGGCGGCCCGCGAGGACAGGCTGGCCGCGGCGGACGTCGTGCTGGAGAACTGCGGCACCCCCGAGGAACTCAGGCACGCGGTCGACGCGCTGTGGGGGCAGCGGCTGACGCCGTTCGCGGTGAACCTCAAGGAACAGAGGATTGCCCCGCGGACGGAAGGGCCGGTCCTCGCCCCTGCCGATCCCGCCTGGGCCGCACAGGCCGGCCGGCTGATAGCCCGGCTGCAGACAGTGGTTCCGCGTGATGTCCTGGCCGTGGACCACATCGGGTCCACGGCCGTCCCGGGCCTGGATGCCAAAGATGTGATCGACCTCCAGCTGAGCGTCCGCGACCTCGACGCCGCGGACCGGATCGCGCCGCTGCTGGCCAACGCAGGCTTCCCGCGCTGGCCCGGCATCATCGCCGACAACCCCAAGCCAGCTCACCCGGACCCCGCCGACTGGGGCAAACGGCTGCACGGCAACGCCGATCCCGGCCGGCCCGTGAATCTTCACCTCCGCGCGGCCGGCTCCCCGGGCTGGCGGTATGCCCTGTGCTTCCGCGACTGGCTCCGCGCCGATGCCGCGGCCCGGGCGGACTATGTCGCCGAGAAGAGGCGGGTGGCCGGGCTGCACGAGACGGACAGGTCCACTGCCGGCTACGCGGCCGACAAGGAGGGCTGGTTCACGGGCTACGCCGCGCCCCGGATGGAGGCGTGGGTGCAGTGCACGGGATGGGAGCCGCCGTCGTACCCGGATGATGAGCGGGCGGCCGACGACGAGCGGACGGACGACAGCGGTGCCACCGGCGGCGCTGTCAGCCCAGGTACTGCCCAAAGCTGAATCAGGACATCCTGTCGCAGCCCGGCGGTAGATTAGGTACATGAGTCTTGCCCAGGAAATCAACCGTGTCGTGGCGCCCTTTGAGGTCATCAGCGAGTTCCAGCCGGCGGGTGACCAGCCGGCCGCCATCGCCGAACTGACCGAGCGCATCAAGAACGGTGAAAAAGACGTTGTGCTGCTCGGCGCCACCGGTACCGGTAAGAGCGCGACGACGGCGTGGCTGATCGAGCAGGTCCAGCGTCCCACCTTGGTGATGGTGCAGAACAAGACGCTCGCCGCGCAGCTGGCCAACGAATTCCGGGAACTGCTGCCGAACAACGCGGTGGAGTACTTCGTCTCCTACTACGACTACTACCAGCCCGAGGCCTACGTCGCCCAGACGGACACCTTCATCGAGAAGGACTCCTCCGTCAACGAGGAAGTCGAACGGCTCCGGCACTCCGCCACCAACGCGCTGCTGACCCGCCGCGACGTGATCGTGGTGGCTACCGTCTCCTGTATCTACGGCCTGGGCACCCCGGAAGAATACATCGCCGGCATGGTGACCCTCCGCAGGGGAGCGGAGATGAACCGCGACGACCTGCTCCGAAAATTCGTCTCCATGCAGTACACCCGCAACGACATGGACTTCCACCGCGGCACGTTCCGGGTGCGCGGCGACACCGTGGAAATCATCCCGATGTATGAAGAACTGGCAATCCGGATCGAGTTCTTCGGGGATGAGATCGAGAACATCCAGACTCTTCACCCATTGACCGGCGAAGTGCTCCGGGACGAGACCGAAATGTACGTCTTCCCCGCCTCCCACTACGTCGCCGGGCCGGAGCGGATGGGCCGGGCCATCAAGAGGATCGAAGACGAACTGGCCGAGCGCCTCGCGGTGCTGGAAAGCCAGAACAAGCTGGTCGAGGCCCAACGGCTCCGGATGCGTACCACCTATGACCTGGAAATGATGCAGCAGATGGGGTTCTGCAACGGCATCGAGAACTATTCCTCGCACATTGACGGCCGCGCCCGCGGGACAGCGCCGCACTGCCTCATCGATTACTTCCCGGACGACTTCCTTCTGGTGATCGACGAATCCCACGTCACCGTCCCGCAGATCGGCGCCATGTACGAGGGCGACATGTCCCGCAAGCGCAACCTCGTGGACCACGGCTTCCGGTTGCCCTCGGCGATGGACAACCGCCCGCTCAAGTGGGACGAGTTCCAGGACCGGGTGGGCCAGACGGTCTACCTCTCAGCCACTCCGGGCAAGTACGAGCTCGGCAAGTCCGACGGCTTCGTCCAGCAGATCATTCGCCCCACCGGCCTGATCGACCCCGAGGTCGTCGTGAAGCCCACGAAGGGCCAGATCGATGACCTCTTGGGGGAGATCCGGACCCGCACCGCGAAGAACGAACGAGTCCTGGTCACCACCTTGACCAAGCGGATGGCCGAGGACCTCACGGACTACCTGCTGGGCCATGGCGTGAAGGTGGAGTACCTGCACTCCGACGTCGACACCCTGCGCCGCGTGGAACTCCTGCGCGAACTACGCATGGGCGTCTTCGACGTCCTGGTCGGCATCAACCTGCTCCGTGAAGGCCTCGACCTCCCGGAGGTGTCGCTGGTCAGCATCCTGGACGCGGACAAGGAAGGCTTCCTGCGCTCCTCGACGTCCCTGATCCAGACCATCGGCCGTGCCGCCCGCAACGTGTCCGGCCAGGTGCACATGTACGCGGACCGGATCACCGACTCGATGGCCCATGCCATCGACGAGACGAACCGCCGCCGCGCCATCCAGGTTGCCTACAACACGGAGAAGGGGATCGATCCCCAGCCGCTTCGGAAGAAAATCGCGGACATCACCGACCAGCTGGCCAAGGAAGATGCCGACACCCGCGAGCTGCTGGCCGCGGCCGGCAAGAACCGCGGCAAGGGCAAGGGCGCCGCGCACATCCGCGCGGATGGCCTTGCGGCCGCGCCGGCGGAGGACCTCGTTGGCCTAATCGAGCAGCTGACCGAACAGATGCACGCCGCGGCCGGGGAGCTGCAGTTTGAGCTCGCCGCCCGGCTCCGCGACGAGGTGGGGGAATTGAAGAAGGAACTGCGGCAAATGCAATCCGCTGGGCACGCCTAGGGTAAACTCGGACAAACGTAGGGGAGTATCCCAAGCGCTACGATCGTCAACACGCACGGCTACGATGCCGCGCCGGGCGTAGCGGGCAGCCAGGCGGCGTCATACGCCAGCGGTCGGAGAGACTTACACCGCTGAGCTGTACCCTACGAAAGGTATTTCCTCGTGCCCGAGCTTCCCCTATGGTTTGAGATCGGCTCGTTTGTCGTCCTCGGCGTCATCCTTGCCATCGACCTGCTGATGGTCCTCAAACGCCCGCATGAGCCCTCCATGAAAGAAGCCGGGTTGTGGGTTGCGTTCTACGTGGCCTTGGCCTTGGTCTTCGCCGGGGCCATGTTCGCCTTTACCGGCCCGGAATTCGGCGGCCAGTTCATCGCCGGCTGGGTGACGGAATACAGCCTGAGCATCGATAACCTGTTCGTCTTCATCATCATCATGGCGCGCTTCTCGGTACCGCGTAAGTACCAGCAGGAGGTGCTCATGGTGGGCATCATCATCGCCCTCATCCTCCGCGGCATATTCATCATGCTCGGCGCCATCGTGATCGAGCAGTTCAGCTGGGTCTTCTACATCTTCGGCGCCTTCCTGCTCTGGACCGCCTGGAAGCAGGCCCAGGACGAGGGCGAGGACGAGGAAGACAAGGAAAACCCGCTGATCGCCCGGATCCGAAGGGTCCTGCCGATGTCCGAGAAGTTCGACGGCGGCAAGCTCCGCACCGTCGTCGACGGCAAGAAGGTCTTCACCCCGATGCTGATCGTCTTCGTGACCATCGGCATGACCGACCTGCTCTTCGCCGTCGATTCCATTCCGGCCATCTTCGGCCTCACCCAGAGCGCCTTCATCGTGTTCACCGCGAACATCTTCGCCCTGATGGGGCTGCGGCAGCTGTACTTCCTGCTCGGCGGCCTCATGAACCGGCTCATCTACCTCAAGCACGCCCTGTCCGTCATCCTGGCGTTCATCGGCGTGAAGCTGGTCCTGCACGCCATGCACGTCAACGAGCTGCCCTTCATCAACGGCGGCCAGCACATTGAATGGGCGCCGGAGATCCCCACATACGTCTCGCTCGGGGTGATCATCGGCACCATCGTCATCGCGGTGGTCGCCAGCCTGATCAGCTCCAAAGCGTCCAAGTCCAAGTTGGACGCCCGGCTGGAAGAAGACTCCCGCAAGAGCCTGAGCGACGTCGACTAGCACCGCCACGTCGATTCTCAGCCGGGGTTCCCGGCAGCGCACAGCAAGCCCCAAACAAGTACGGCGCTGGACCCTCACGGGTCCAGCGCCGTACTTGTTTGGGCTGGCCGCCCTTAGTTCAGAGGAGCCGGGGCCAGGTCAGCGGCGGGCGGAACGGGCCATGCCCAGCAGCCGCCCGAAGATCGCCTCGCCGTCGTCCGCGATGCCGTCATGGTGGAATTCGCCGGTCTCCCACACGTGCAGGCCCCGGACGGCGGCTGCTGTTTCCAGGGAGAGCTCGCGGTCCACGTAGATGTCGTCCGTGTAGACGGCCGCGGCGACGGGAACGGAATTCAGCGCCAGTCGCTCCGGATCGTACAGCGGAGCCCAGTCGTCCTTTTCCGCGAGGAGCCGGGCCACATCCTTTAGCGGGCGCAAGGCGGGGTCCTGCTCGAAGTACCAGGGGTAGACCATTTCCCCGGTCAGGAGCGGCTCAGCGGCGTCGGGATGGAACTCCGGGAACTCCTCCAGCACGCGCCAGGCGGCCCAGTTGGTGGCCTCCGCCTGGCCATAGATGGACTCGTGCATGAGCGCGTACAAGGGGTTCGCGGCCCGGGATGCGAGGCCCCGAACCTGTTCCAGGAAGGCGTCCGAGAGGCGGTCGCCGTCGGGGGTGGCCACGAAGGCGTCTTCGAGCAGGTGGTGCAGCGCGTCCACCCGGGTGTTGCCGCCCAGGAACGAACCCACCATCTGGAACCGTTCCACGGTGAGCCGGCCGCCGTCGGGCAGGAACTCCTCCGTGTCCCGCAGGTGCCTGGCGATCCGGGTGATGGCATCCCGGTCCTCGGGGTACCAGCCAAAATACTCGGCGTTCCTGGCCGCGACACGCCCAAACGTCGCGCGGTACACACGCTCCGCGGCGCCGCCCAGCGGGGCCAGGCCGCCCGTCACGAGCACCTCGCGCAGCCCCTCGGGGGCGAACGACAGGTAGCTGAGCGCGCAGAACCCGCCGTAGCTCTGGCCGTAGATGGTCCAAGGGGCGGACCCCAGGGCGGCCCTGATGGCCTCGGCGTCGGCGACGATCGAGTCGGCGCGGAAGTGCGTCAAGTAGCGGGCCTGGTCCGCGTCGGTGCCGCGCAGGGGCAACGTGTTGCGGTCCACGGCCGAGGACAGGCCGGTGCCGCGCTGGTCCAGCATGAGGATCCTGAAGTCCCTCGCGGCGGCCTTGCTCCAGCCGCCCAGGGACGGGAACCGGTTGCCGCGGCCGCCGGGACCACCCTGCAGGAAGAGCAGCCAGGGAAGCTCGGCGGCGTCTTCCTCGCTGTGTTCCGTGGAGACATACTCACGGGCGAACACCGAAATGGTCTCGCCGCGGCGCCCCGCCTCGCTGAAGTGGTCCAAGGGGACCTGGAAGTAGTGTTCAGCGGTCCGCATTCCACGGTAGGTGTGGCGTGCCCGGACGCTGTGACGGGCGCTGCGCGGGGCGTCGGACGCAGCCTCCAGGAGGGAGGCTCCCATGAGCCCTGTCAGCGGAAGATCAGCCACGGTTGGCCGCCTCGCGGGAACCGGCGGGGGAGGCTGTGCCGGAAACTGGGCGGCCGCCGCCGAATGCTGCCAGCGCCGGTCCGGCGAGGCGGAACGTGGACCATTCCTCCATGGGGGCGGCGCCAAGCTTCTTGTAGAACTGGATGGAGGGCTCGTTCCAGTCCAGGACACTCCATTCGACGCGCGCATAACCGCGGTCGACGGCGGTCGCGGCCAGATACTGCAGGAGGGCCTTCCCGTGGCCCTCGCCGCGGGCCTCCGGCCTGACGTAGAGGTCCTCCAGGTAGATCCCGGGGACGCCTTCCCACGTGGAGTAGTTCAGGAACCAGAGGGCGAATCCGCGCACCTCGCCGGCCGCGTTCTCCGCCATGGTGGCGAAGACCCTCGGATTCTCGCCGAAGAGGGCCTCGGTGAGCAGCTCCGGGGTGTTCCGGACGGCCTCCGGTTCCTTCTCGTAGAGGGCGAGGTCGTGGATCATCTGCAAGATGGCAGGGACGTCAAGAGGCGCGGCAGGCCGGATTACACTCATTATTCGAGTTTACTCGCGGCGCGAACCGTCCCCGGGCCGCCACCCCCCGGCTAGAGGCGGTTAACGTCCGTGACGCGGACGACGGCGGTCCCGGACTCGTCCGAGGCCGCCAAATTCACCTCGGCGGAGATGCCCCAGTCGTGGTTCCGGGCCGGATCGTCAAAGATTTGCCGGACCTTCCACACACCGGGCTCCTCGGTGATGATCAGCAGCCCGGGGCCGCGGGCGTCCGGTCCGGTGCCGATGTCGTTGTGTTCGTCGAAGTAGTCATCCAGGACGTCCTCCCAGCGCTCCGCGTCCCAGCCGGAACCGGCGTCGAGCTCGCCCAGGGCGGTGGCGGCCTCATCGGCGAACAGTTCCACGCGGCGGAACATCTCGTTGCGCACCATCACCCGGAAGGCCCGGATGTTGGAGGTCAGCGACGGCGGCGGGGGCGGGGGAGCGTCGTGCGGTGTGGGCGCCGCGCCGGACGTCAGTTCTTCCCATTCGTCGAGCAGGCTGGAGTCCACCTGGCGGACCAATTCGCCCAGCCAGGCGATAAGGTCCTCGAGGTCCTCCCGGAGGGCGTCCTGCGGGACAGTCTGGCGGAGCGCCTTGAAACCGTCGGCGAGGTAGCGCAGCACGATCCCCTCCGAGCGGGCCAGGCCGTAGAACTGGACGAATTCGCCGAAATTCATGGCGCGCTCGTACATGTCCCGGACCACGGACTTGGGCGCGAGCTCGAAGTCGCCGACCCAGGGCGCGGCCTTGCGGTAGACATCGAAGGCCTCGCCGAGGATCTCCGCGAGCGGCTGCGGGTAGGTGACCTCCTCGAGCATCGCCATCCTCTGGTCGTACTCGATGCCGTCGGCCTTCATCGCCGCGATGGCTTCGCCGCGTGCCTTCTTCTGCTGTGCGGTCAGGATCTGGCGCGGCTTCTCCAGGGTCGCCTCGATCACGGACACAACGTCCAGGGCGTACGACGGCGACTCCGGGTCCAGCAGTTCCAGTGCGGCGAGGGCGAACGGGGACAGGGGCTGGTTGAGGGCAAAGTTGGCCTGCAGGTGGACGGTGAGCCGGACCGTGCGGCCGTCCGGCCCCTGCTCCTGCGGCGGGATTCGCTCCACGACGCCGGCGGCGAGCAGCTCGCGGTAGATGCCCAGGGCCTTCTTCATAAGGCGCAGCTGGGCCGGGCGGGTTTCGTGGTTTTCGGTGAGCAGGCGGCGGGCTGCCTGGAAGGGGTCGCCGGGGCGTTCCATGAGGTTCATGAGCATCGCGTGCGTCACGGTGAAACTCGACGTGAGCGGATCGGGAACAGACTCGACCAGCCGCTTGTAGGTCGGCTCGCCCCAGGACACGAAACCTTCCGGTGGCTTCTTCTTGACCACCTGGCGCAGCTTCTTCTGGTCGTCGCCGAACTTGGCGGTGGCCTTGGCCATCGCCTTCACGTTCTCCGTCACGTGCTCCGGGGCCTGGACCACCACGGTCCCGGCGGTGTCGTAGCCGGCGCGTCCGGCCCGGCCGGCGATCTGGTGGAATTCGCGGGAGTTCAGCAGCCGGGTGCGGACGCCGTCGTACTTGCTCAGGGCCGTGAGCAGCACGGTGCGGATGGGCACGTTGATGCCGACCCCCAGGGTGTCCGTGCCACAGATGACCTTCAGCAGGCCGGCCTGGGCAAGCTGTTCGACCAGCCGGCGGTACTTCGGCAGCATGCCGGCGTGGTGGACGCCGATGCCGTGCCGGACCAGCCGGTTGAGGGTTTTGCCGAAGCCCGCGGCGAAGCGGAACCCGGCGATGAGCTCGGCAATCTTGTCCTTTTCCTCGCGGGTGCAGACGTTGATGCTCATCAGGTTCTGGGCCCGGTCGATCGCTTCGACCTGGCTGAAATGGACCACGTAGACCGGGACCTGCTTGGTGGCGAGCAGCTCCTCAAGGGTCTCGTGGACCGGGGTCTGCTCGTAGTAGTAGTGCAGCGGAATGGGACGTTCTGCGGAACTGACCGTGGTGGTCGCGCGGCCGGTCAGGTTGCGGAGGCCGTCCTCGAAACGGCTGACATCGCCGAGGGTCGCTGACATCAGCAGGAACTGCGCCTGGGGCAGTTCCAGCAGCGGCACTTGCCACGCCCAGCCGCGCTGCGGGTCCGAGTAGAAGTGGAATTCGTCCATGATGACGGCCCCGAGTTGGGCCGCCGCGCCTTCGCGCAGGGCGATGTTGGCAAGGATTTCAGCGGTGCAGCAGATGATCGGGGCGTCCTGGTTGACGCCGGAGTCGCCGGTGATCATGCCGACGTTGTCCGCACCGAAGATCTCGCAGAGGGCGAAGAACTTTTCCGAGACGAGGGCCTTGATCGGGGCGGTGTAGTAACTGCGTTGCCCGCGGGCCATGGCCTGGAAGTGCGCGGCGATGGCCACGAGGGATTTTCCGGATCCGGTCGGCGTGGCCAGGATGACGTTGGAACCGGCGGCCAGCTCCATCACGGCCTCGTCCTGGGCGGTGTAGAGGGCAAGGCCGCGGGTCTCGGTCCACTCGACAAACCGGGTGTAGAGCTCGTCCGGGTCCAGGGCCGTCCTGCCGGGGACTCGGGCGGCCGGGGCGGGGAGCTGATCAACGAGTTTCATTGCTGTCCAGCTTAGTGCCCGCGGTGTGCCCGCGGCACCGGCGGGAGCCTGCGCCACACGCAGCGACTGTAGGCCTCCTTGGCTGGCCTACGGGGCGGGGCTAGGCTTCGGGTAGGACGACTTTGCCCGGAACTGGAGGCGCCATGAAGTGGGATCCCGAGAAATATGTGCAGTTCGGGGATTACCGGGACAGGCCATTTTTTGACCTGACGGGGCGGATTCACGCCGAAGCCCCGCGGCACGTCGTGGACCTCGGCTGCGGTCCCGGCAACCTAACCGCGACGCTCGCGGACCGGTGGCCGGGCGCCCAGGTGGTGGGCCTGGATTCTTCGCCGGAAATGCTGGCCACTTCGAAGGATTACGCCGCCGCGGCGGCCAATCTGTCGTACGAACTGGCCGACATCGCGCACTGGCTGCCGTCCGGAGACACGGACGTGGTGGTCACCAACGCCGCCTTGCAGTGGGTGCCCGGGCACCGGAAGATGTTGCCCGCATGGCTCGATGCCCTCAAGCCGGGCGCCTGGTTCGCACTTCAGGTGCCGGGGAACTTCAACGCCCCGTCCCACACCCTGATGCGGGAACTGGCCGAGTCCCCGGCCTGGGCGGGGCGGCTCGCCGGGGTTCTGCGCCACGAAGACGTGGTGGGGGAAGCGGCGGAATACCTGGAGATCATGCTGGACGCTGGTTGCGCCGCCGACGCCTGGGAGACCACCTACCTGCAGCTGCTCCCGGGCGCCCACCCCGTTTTGGACTGGGTCCGCGGCACTGGACTCAGGCCGGTCCTCGCGGCCCTCCCCGAGGACGAGGCCAGGGAGTTCGAGGCCGAATATTCGGCGCGGCTGGACGAGGCGTATCCAGCGGGCCGGCACGGGACCGTCTTCCCGTTCCGGCGCACGTTCGCGGTGGCGCAAAAAACCGGGTGAGCGGCGTGTCTGTAGCATGACACGAAGCACTCCGGAATGGGGCTTACAATGACGTGGCGGTATGGGGGCAGCCGTTAGGCTGATTCCATTCCGGGCCCTGGGCTAGTTATGGAGGTTCGGTGCTTATAGGCCTGATGTCGCGGCTGCTGTCCGCGCACAAGGGGAGCGTGCTGGCCATCGCTGTGCTGCAGCTCGTCCAAGCCACTGCCAACCTGCTCCTGCCCACCCTGAACGCCGCGATCATCGACGACGGCATCATCGGCGGGGACCACGGGGAAATCCTCCATCTCGGCGGCTGGATGGCCGGAATCGCCGCCGTTCAGGTGATCACGGCCATCGCGGCCGGTTATTTGGGCGCCGTCGTCGCCATGGAGATCGGCGGCCAACTGCGGCAGGAACTTTTCGCGAAGGTGCAGTCCTTCTCCTCCCAGGAGGTCAGCGCCTTCGGTGCGCCCAGCCTCGTCACCCGGGCCACCAACGACGTCGCCCAGATCCAAAACCTGGCCATCTTGGTTTTCATCATGCTGATTGCCGCACCAGCGATCTTCGTCGGCGGCATCGTGCTGGCCGTGCACCAGGATGTTGTGCTGTCCTGGATCGTGGTGGTGGTGATCCCGGTCCTCACGGTGATCATGACAGTGATCGTGCGCCGCCTGATTCCCCTGTACCGGCAAGGCCAGGGGCTCCTTGACCGGATCGGCCGGGTGCTGCGCGAACAGATCATCGGCGCCAATGTCATCCGCGGCTTCGTCCGGCAGGACCACGAAATCCGCCGCTTCGATGAAGCGAACAAGGACCTCACCCGGAACAACCTGAAATCCGCCCTCCTGGTCGCCGCCATGATGCCGATGATCATGTTCGTGGTCAACCTGTCTTCCGTGTTCGTGGTGTGGTTTGGCGGCCACCGGATCGACGCCGGCGAAATGCGGCTCGGGGCGCTCACGGCGTTTATCGCCTACATCCTGCAGATCCTGATTGCCATCATGATGGCGATGTACGTCTTCATGACCGCCCCCCGGGCGGCGGCGTGCGCCGAGCGGATCCGCGAGGTGCTGGACACGCAACCGGCCATCGCGGATCCGGTCGCCCCCGCCGGCAGCGCCCCTGCCGGCCAGATACCTCCTTCCGGCAGCACTGTCGAATTCCGGAACGTGTCCTTCGCCTATCCCGGCGCCGAAGCGCCCGTGCTGGACGGCGTCTCGTTCACCGCCAGAGCCGGGACCACGACGGCGATCATCGGGGCGACCGGCAGCGGCAAGACGACGCTCCTGAACCTGCTTCCCCGCTTCCTTGACGCGACCGCCGGCGGGATCAGCATCGGCGGGCGCAACGTGCGGGCCATGCCGCTGGAGGCCCTGCGGGACCTCATCGCGATGGTCCCGCAGCAGTCCTATCTCTTCACTGGCACGGTCGCGGATAACCTCCGGCTCGGCTCGCCCGCCGCGGACGAGCCCGAATTGTGGCAGGCGCTCGAGGCTGCCCAGGCCGCCGACTTTGTCCGCGCCCTGCCATTAGGTCTCGAAGCGCCCGTGAGCCAGGGCGGCACCAACTTCTCCGGCGGCGAACGGCAACGCCTGTGCATCGCGCGGGCACTGCTCAAGAAGGCCCCCGTCTACCTGTTCGACGACAGCTTCTCAGCCCTGGACTACGGAACCGACGTCAGGCTCCGCGCGGCCATCGAGCCTCTGTTGCGCTCGGCCACCGTGCTGATCGTGGCCGAACGGGTGTCAACCATTGTGGACGCCGGGCTGATCCTCGTTCTGGAGGACGGCCGAGTCGTCGCTCAGGGGACGCACAGCGAGCTCATGGAGTCCTCGCCCAGCTACCAGGAAATTGCCGATTCCCAGCTGGTCCTGGAGGAAACCCCGTGAGCCGCGGCGGGGCACACCGCGCCGGGACCGCTGCTGGGCCCGGCGTCCCGGAACGCATCAAGTGGCCCACCGCCGCACGGCTGCTGCGCCTGCTCCTGCCGCTGAGATGGCGGATGGCCGGTGTCATCGCCGCCACCTGTGCGTTCGTGACACTCAACGTTGCGGCCCCGAAAGTCCTGGGCGACGCCACCGACGTCGTCGTCGCGGGCTTCCTGGGCGGCTCCCTCGACGAGCAAGCCCTGGCCGAGCGGCTACTGGCGGTCTCTGCCATGTACGTTGGGGCGTCGCTGTTCAGCTGGATCCAGGGCAGCCTGACCGCCACGGCGGTGCAGCGCCTCAGCTACGGGCTCCGCGGCTCCGTGGAGCAAAAACTCCACCTGCTGCCGTCCAGCCATTTCGAGGAGCAGCGCCGCGGCGACGTGCTCAGCCGGGCCACGAACGACGTCGACAATATCTCCCAGGCGCTCAACCAGCTCCTGAATCAGCTGATCATGTCCATCCTCATGCTCTCCGCCGCACTCGCCATGATGCTGTGGCTCTCGCCCCTGCTGGCATTGATCGCTGTCCTGTCGGTACCGGTGTCCACGGCCATCACCGTGCTCGTGGCCCGGCACTCCCAGGCTCACTTCAAGGAGCAGTGGAGCAGCACGGGGGCACTGAACGCCCAGCTCGAAGAGTTCTTCACCGGGCACGAAGTGGTCAAGGCGTTCGGCCGGAAGGAGGCCTCGGCGGAGAGCTTCCGGGAGTGCAATGACAAGCTCACGCGAGCGAGCACCCGCGCCCAGTACTTGTCCGGCATCGTGCAGCCGCTGTTGATGTTTGTCGCCAACCTCAACTACATTGCGGTGGCCGTTGTGGGGGCGCTCCAGGTCACCGCGGGGGCGATGACCATCGGCGGCATCCAGGCCTTCGTCCAGTTCTCCCGCCTCTTCAGCCAGCCCGTGGGCCAGATCGGCGGAATGCTGAACCTCATGCAATCCTGCCTGGCCTCGGCCGAGCGCGTGTTTGAGCTGCTCGATGCTCCGGAAATCCCGCCGGACAGTGCCGTGCCGGCCGTTTCGGCCAACGGCGCCGGGAAGCTTCACCGCGCCGCCGCTCCGCGAAAACTCCACGTCCCGCGCAAATCCACCAATGGGCGCAAATCCCGTGCCCCGGGCAGGTCCCAAATCCCTACGAACTGGGGCGCTGTGGCGGGCCGGGTCACGTTCGAGGACGTCAGCTTCGGTTACAGCCCCGGCACCCCCGTAGTGAAGGACCTCTCCTTCACAGTGGAGCCGGGACAGACTGTGGCAATCGTGGGACACACCGGGGCCGGCAAAACCACCGTGGTCAACCTCCTGATGCGGTTCTACGAACTCGACTCCGGGCGGATCATGGTGGACTCGACCGACATCGCCACCATCCCGCGGGACGAGCTCCGCAGCGCCTTCGGCACCGTCCTGCAGGATGCCTGGCTGTTCACCGGCAGCATCCGGGAGAACATTGAATACGGCCGGCCCGGTGCCACCGAGGCCGACATCGTGGCGGCGGCCCGCGCCAGCCACGTGGACCAGTTCGTCAGGTCCCTTCCGGCCGGCTACGGCACGATGCTCGGCAACGACGGCGACTCGCTGAGCCGGGGCCAGCGCCAGCTCGTCTCGATCGCGCGGGCGCAGATCGCCGGGCGCAGCATCCTGGTCCTGGACGAGGCGACGAGTTCCGTTGACAGCCGCACCGAGGTGCAGATCCGGCATGCGATGGAGCGGCTGCGGGAAGGTCACACGAGCTTCGTGATCGCGCACCGTTTGTCCACGGTGCGGGACGCTGATCTAATTCTCGTCATGGACCACGGACGAATCGTTGAACACGGGACTCATCAGCAGTTGATGGCCAGGCTCGGACTCTACAAGGATCTGTACGAGGCGCAGTTCGCCGGTCGCGAACAGGTCCCGGCCGTCCAGGAGGCGGAACAGTGAGTCCCACGGATACCGCGGGGGAGCGTTTTCCCGGTGCCTGGCGGCCCAATCCTGCCAGCTCCGTGCCCCTCTTCGAACAGCTCCGGCTATATGTTATTGAACGCGCCGACAACGGCACCCTCGCGCCGGGCACCAGGCTTCCGGCGGTGCGGAGCCTCGCCGGCGAACTGGGCGTGGCACCCCACACCGTGGCGCGGGCCTACAAGGAGCTCGAGGCCGCCGGCGTCGTGGTGACGCGGGGCCGGAACGGCACCGTTGTGTGTGCCCGCGATGCGGCCTGGAGCTCGCTGTCCGCCGCAGCCGCCGAGTTCGCCGCGGCTGCCAAAGCCCAGGGCGCGAGTTTCGCCGAGGCTGTGCAATTGCTGGCCGCCGCTTACGACCGCCAGTAGCACATCCGGCGCTGCCCCTGACGCGCGGAATAGTTTTTCGAAGAAGTTTTCGATTAGCATTAGATTCGTGCCTAAAGCTGTAGCTGAAGATCCAGCCGTTGAAGTCCATTCCGCCGTCGAGTCGCTGGCAGCCCGGGATGCCGCCCTGTCCCGCCCCGTCGTGAAGCGTCCGGACATGACGCGACTGGTGGTCAAGGGCGCCCGCGAGCACAACCTGCGCAACGTGGACCTGGACCTGCCGCGCGATGCCATGATCGTGTTCACCGGCCTGTCCGGCTCCGGCAAGTCCTCCCTCGCCTTCGACACCATCTTCGCCGAGGGCCAGCGCCGCTACGTCGAGTCGCTCTCCGCCTATGCCCGGCAGTTCCTGGGCCAGGTGGACAAGCCCGACGTCGACTTCATCGAGGGCCTTTCGCCAGCGGTCTCCATCGACCAGAAGTCCACGAGCAAGAACCCGCGCTCCACTGTGGGCACCATCACCGAGATCTACGACTACATGCGCCTGCTGTGGGCCCGCGTGGGCCGGCCGTATTGCCCCGTCTGCGGGGAGCTCGTGACCAAGCAGACTCCGCAGCAGATCGTGGACCAGCTGCTCGAACTCCCGGACGGCACACGCTTCCAGGTGCTGGCCCCCGTGGTCCGCGGCCGCAAGGGCGAATTCGTGGACCTCTTCAAGGAACTCACCGCCAAGGGCTACTCGCGGGCCCGTGTGGACGGCGAGCTGGTGCACCTGAGCGATCCGCCGAAGCTGGGCAAGCAGTTCAAGCACACCATCGAAGTGGTGGTAGACCGCCTGGTGGTCAAGGACGGCATCAGCCAGCGCCTGACCGACTCCGTCGAAACCGCCCTCGGCCTGGCGGAGGGCCGCATTTTGGCCGAATTCGTTGACCTCGACGCGGACGACCCCGAGCGGATCCGGGCGTTCTCCGAACACCTCGCCTGCCCCAACGAGCACCCCCTGGCGATCGACGAGATCGAGCCCCGCTCCTTCTCGTTCAACAACCCTTTCGGCGCCTGCAGCGCGTGCAGCGGCATCGGCACCAAGCTGGAAGTCGATGAGGAACTCCTGATCCCCAACCCGGAGCTCTCGCTCTCCGAGGGCGCCATCGCGCCGTGGTCCCTGGGCACCGCCACCACGGAGTACTGGAACCGGCTGCTGGCCGGCCTCGCGGACGAGCTCGGGTTCTCCATGACGACTCCGTGGGAGAAGCTCGACGCCGACGTCCGGCAGACAGTCCTGCACGGCAAGGACCACAAGGTGGTGGTGCAGTACCGCAACCGCTTCGGCCGGGAACGCAAGTACAGCACCGGTTTTGAGGGCGTCGTCCAGTACGTCCACCGCAAGCATGCCGAGACCGATTCGGACTCTGCGCGCGACCGCTACGAGGAGTACATGCGCCAGGTCCCATGCCCGGCCTGCAACGGCGCACGGCTAAACCCTGCCTCCCTTTCGGTGCTGATCAACGGCAAGTCAATCGCCGAGGTCGCCGCGCTGCCGATGCGAGACTGCGCAGACTTCCTCGACAACCTCGTCCTCACCGGCCGCGAAGCCCAGATCGCCCACCAGGTCCTCAAGGAAATCCAGGCCCGGCTAACCTTCCTCCTCGACGTCGGACTTGAATACCTGAACCTGGAACGACCCTCCGGCACCCTGTCCGGCGGCGAGGCCCAGCGCATCCGGCTGGCCACCCAGATCGGCTCCGGCCTCGTGGGCGTGCTCTACGTCCTCGACGAGCCCTCAATCGGCCTGCACCAGCGGGACAACCGCCGCCTGATCGAGACCCTGACCCGGCTCCGGGACCTCGGCAACACCCTGATCGTGGTGGAGCATGACGAGGACACCATCCAGGAGGCCGACTGGGTAGTGGACATCGGGCCGGGCGCCGGCGAGCACGGCGGCATGGTGGTCCATTCCGGCTCCTACCAAGACCTGCTAAAAAATACGGCCTCGCTGACCGGTGACTACCTCTCGGGCCGGAAGAAAATCGAGATCCCCAAAAAGCGGCGCAAGTACGACAAGAAGCGCGAGCTCAAGGTGGTCGGGGCCAAGGAAAACAACCTCCTGAACATCGATGCCAGCTTCCCGCTGGGCCTCTTCACCGCCGTCACCGGCGTCAGTGGCTCAGGCAAGTCCACCCTGGTGAACGAGATCCTGTACAAAGTGCTCGCCAACAAGCTCAACGGCGCCAAGCAGGTGGCCGGCCGGCACAAGTCCGTTCAGGGCCTGGAGCACCTGGACAAGGTGGTGCACGTCGACCAGAGTCCCATCGGACGCACCCCGCGCTCGAACCCGGCCACCTACACCGGCGTGTTCGACCACATCCGGAAGCTCTTCGCCGAGACCACCGAGGCCAAGGTCCGCGGCTACCTGCCGGGCCGGTTCTCCTTCAACGTCAAGGGCGGCCGCTGCGAGGCGTGCTCCGGCGATGGCACGCTGAAGATCGAGATGAACTTCCTGCCGGACGTCTACGTCCCTTGTGAGGTCTGCCACGGCGCCCGGTACAACCGAGAAACCCTGGAGGTGCACTACAAGGGCAAGACCATCGCGGACGTGCTGAACATGCCCATCGAGGAAGGGGCCGAGTTCTTCGCGGCCTTCTCACCGATCGCGCGGCACCTCAACACGCTCGTCGACGTCGGCCTTGGCTACGTCCGGCTGGGCCAGCCCGCCACCACGCTCTCCGGTGGCGAGGCGCAGCGCGTGAAGCTCGCGGCCGAGCTCCAGAAACGCTCCAACGGCCGCAGCGTCTACGTCTTGGATGAGCCCACCACAGGCCTGCACTTCGAAGACATCCGCAAGCTCCTCATGGTGCTGCAGGGCCTCGTGGAGAAGGGCAACACGGTGATCACGATCGAACACAACCTCGATGTCATCAAGAGCGCGGACTGGATCGTGGACCTGGGCCCCGACGGCGGCTCGGGCGGCGGCCGGGTGATCGCTTCCGGAACGCCGGAGCAGGTGGCCAAGTCGAGCGAAAGCTACACGGCAACGTTCCTCGCCGAGCTCCTCGCCTGACCACCCGCCGGGGACCGTGCGGGCGGGAGAGAGCATGCTTTCGCCCGCACACGTCCCGCCCGCACGGGAATGCCTTCCCCCGACGAACCCGCCTGATGTATTCCTGAACGAGTATGCGAATTTCTGGCATCTCCACACTCGTGAGAAACTAAGCCGGTGACGCATACAACAGTGCCCGTGATCTTCGACCTTGACGGCACTCTTGTCGATCCCGCCGGGGGGATTACGGGCGGAATCGCCGCCGCCCTCACCGAACTTGGCCTGCCGGTTCCGGACCCGTCCCGGATGGACGCCATGATCGGGCCCAAGCTCAGCCACTCCCTCACGGAAATCGCCGGCGTCCCGGCCGCACTGCTGGCAGACGCAATCCGGATCTATCGCGCGCACTACGTTTCCACCGGCATCGCGCAGAGCCGGCTGTACCCGGGCATCCGCGACCTCCTCGAGGACCTCGTGGCCGCGGGACGCCCCATTGCCGTTGCCACCCAGAAGCCGGAAGGCCTCGCCCGCACCGTCCTGGCGCAGCACGGGATCGCCGGGCTCTTCCACAGCATCCGGGGCTCCGCCGCCGACGAGGCCGGCCCGGGAGCGGGCCCTGCTACCGAAGGCTCTGGCCCCGAAGACGCTGTACCTGAGGGCAAAGCCGATATCGTCGCTGCCGCCCTTTCTGACCTGGCTTCGGGGAACCCTGAGGCCGCCGGCCGTGCCGTCATGGTGGGGGACCGGGCGCAGGACGTGGCCGGGGCCGCTGCGAACGGACTGGACTGCATCGGCGTAGGCTGGGGTTTTGCGCCCGACGGCGAACTGCACACGGCTGGTGCCATCGAGGTCGTGCACAACACCACGGCGCTTCACGCGACGATCAACAGACTCTCCGAACGCCCGGGGACCCCAGCCCTGAACGAGGTGCACACCGATGGCAATGTTTGACGCAATCCGCTGGACCACGCGCGGGCTCATATCCTCCACGTGCCGTCCCACGGTCATCGGCCTGGAAAACGTGCCCACGGACGGACCGTTCATCGTGGCCCCGAACCATCTCTCCTTCCTGGACAGCGTGATCGTCCAGGCACTCATGCCGCGGCCCGTGGCATTCTTCGCGAAGGCCGAATACTTCACCACCGGCGGCGTCAAGGGCAAGGCTATGAAGTCCTTCTTCGAGGCCGTGGGTTCCATTCCGGTGGAACGCGGCGAGCAGGCTGCGAGCGTGCAGGCACTGAAGACGCTGCTGGACATCCTTGACTCCGGCAGGGGCGTGGGCATTTATCCCGAGGGTACGCGCTCCCGCGACGGCATCCTGTACCGCGGCCGCACCGGCGTCGGCTGGCTGGCCCTCACCACGGGCGCGCCCGTGATCCCGGTGGGCCTGATCGGGACCGAACACCTGCAGCCTGCGGACAGCAAGTCCGTCAAACCGCAGCACTTCACCATGAAGGTGGGCGAGCCGCTGTATTTCGAGAAGACCGGACCGGACCACTCCCTGCCGGCCCGCCGCCAGGTCACGGACCGCATCATGGACGCGATCGCGGAGCTGAGCGGCCAGGAACGCTCCACGAGCTACAACCAGAGCAAGTCGGCCGAATAGCGCACGCCACTCTGCTCTCCGCAGGGCGGGTGCCACGGCACCTCCGGCGGCTCAGTAGACTTGATGTGTGGCAGATCCAGCGAGTTACCGACCCCAGACGGGTGAAATTCCGACCAATCCGGGCGTGTACCGCTTCCGCGATCCGCACGGCCGGGTCATCTACGTCGGCAAGGCCAAGAACCTCCGTTCCCGGCTGAATACGTACTTCGCCAACCCTGCCGGACTGCTGCCCAAAACCTACGCGATGGTGCACACGGCCAGCAGCGTCGAATGGACTGTGGTGGGCAGCGAGCTCGAATCGCTGCAGCTGGAATATACCTGGATCAAGGAATTCACGCCCCGCTTCAACGTGATGTTCCGGGACGACAAGACCTACCCGTACCTGGCCGTCACGATGGGGGAGAAGTATCCGCGCGTCCAGGTGCTGCGTGGCGAGCGGCGCAAGGGGACCCGGTATTTCGGCCCGTACACCGCCGGCGCGATCCGGGACACCATGGACACCCTGCTGCGCGTATTCCCGGTGCGCAGCTGCAGCCCCGGGGTGCTGAAGCGCGCCCAAGCCAGCGGCCGGCCCTGCCTGCTCGGCTACATCGACAAATGTTCCGCGCCCTGCGTCGGCCGGATCTCCGCCGAGGACCACCGCGCCCTTGCCGAGGACTTCTGCACCTTCATGGGCGGCGAAGCCAAACCCTTCGTCAACCGGCTGGAACGGGAGATGGCCGCGGCAGTTGCCGAGCTCGACTACGAACGCGCGGCCCGGATTCGGGATGACATCGTGGCGCTGAAGAAAGTCTTCGAACGTAACGCCGTGGTCCTCGCCGAGGGCACGGACGCCGACGTCTTCGCCCTGCACGAAGACGAGCTCGAGGCGGCCGTCCAGGTCTTCCACGTCCGCGGAGGCCGGATCCGCGGCCAGCGCGGCTGGGTCGTGGAAAAAGTCGAGGACTCCACCACCCCGGAACTGGTCGAACATCTGCTCCAGCAGGTCTACGGCGAGGAAGCCGGGCTCCAGGGCAGGCTGCCCCGGGAAGTCCTGGTGCCCACCGAACCCAGCAACGCCCCGGAGCTCGCGCAATGGCTCAGCGGCCTGCGCGGGGCCCGGGTGGACGTCCGGGTGCCCCAGCGCGGCGACAAGGCGGCCCTCATGTCCACAGTCCGTGAGAACGCCGAGCACGCGCTCAAGCTCCACAAGTCCCGGCGCGCCGGCGACCTCACCATGCGCTCCCAGGCCCTGCAGGAAATCCAGGAAGCCCTCGAGCTGCCCGTGGCGCTGCTGCGGATCGAGTGCTTCGACATCTCGCACGTCCAAGGCACCAACGTGGTCGGCTCCATGGTGGTGGTGGAGGACGGCCTGCCGAAGAAGTCCGAGTACCGGAAGTTCGCCGTAACCGGAGCCGCCGCCACCGATGACACTGCGGCCATGCATGACGTGCTGACCCGCCGGTTCCGGCACTATCTCCAAGAGAAAGACGAGCAGGCTGCAGCCGCGGCCAAACCGGCACACCAGGCCGCGCTGGACGCGGCAGCCGCCGCTGCGATCGCAGACTCCACCACGCCCGCGCCGCGGAGCAAGTTCGCCTACCCGCCCAACCTCGTCGTCGTCGACGGCGGCAAACCGCAGGTCAATGCGGCGGCCCGGGCGCTGGCAGAGCTCGGCATCGAGGACGTCTATGTGGTCGGCCTGGCCAAACGGCTCGAAGAAGTGTGGCTGCCGGAGAGCGATTTCCCGGTGATCCTGCCGCGCGCCTCCGCCGGCCTGTATCTGCTGCAGCGGATCCGCGACGAGGCCCACCGCTTCGCCATCACCTTCCACCGGCAAAAGCGTGGCAAGGCCATGACGGCCTCGGCGCTGGACAGCGTGCCCGGGCTGGGGGAGTCGAAACGCAAGGCCCTCCTGGCCGAGTTCGGCTCCGTGAAGAGCATCAAGGCTGCCACGGAGGAAGAACTCACCGGCGCCAAGGGGATCGGTCCGTCCCTGGCCGCCGCAATCGTCCGGCACTTCAATGCCGACGACGGCGACGACGCCACAGTTCCCGCCATCAACATGACCACCGGTGAAATCCTCGACGCTTAGCTAGCGCCGCCAAACTTAGCTAGGGTAAAGACTTGGGAAACGCCCTGGCCGCGGCATCACCGCGGCCCGGGCGCAAACCTGATCGGAACAGCAAATCGCACAGGCAGAGATGGGGCTTCACTGATGGCAGAGTCGACGGCAGGATCCGAGACGGATGCGGACGGCATGACGCCCGTTAAACCCGTCGAGGCGGAACTGCTCGTAGTGACCGGAATGTCGGGAGCCGGCCGGAGCACTGCCTCGGACGCCCTTGAGGACCATGGCTGGTACGTCGTGGAAAACCTGCCGCCGCAGATGCTCGGCACCCTCGCCGAACTCGTCTCGCGGACACCGCACTCGATGTCCAAGCTCGCCGTCGTGATGGACGTCAGGAGCAAGGAACTGTTCGTGGACATGCGCGCGGCCCTCCGCGCCCTGGAAGCCACCGGCGTGACCTTCCGCGTGCTCTTCCTCGACGCCAGCGACGACGTCCTCGTGCGCCGCTTCGAGCAGGGCCGCAGGCCCCACCCGCTGCAGGGCGGCGGCCGGATCCTCGATGGCATCGCGGCGGAACGCGAACTTGTCCGGGAACTGAAGGACACCGCGGACATCGTCCTGGATACCTCCTCCCTCAACGTCCACGGTCTCGCCACCGCGATCACCGAGCTTTTCAGCGAGACCGGGCCGGTGGCGCTCCGGCTGAATGTCATGAGCTTCGGCTTCAAGTACGGGCTGCCGGTGGACGCCAACTTCGTGGCCGATGCACGCTTCATCCCCAACCCGCACTGGGTGCCCCAGCTGCGCCCGCACACCGGGCTGGACAAGGACGTCAGCGACTACGTGCTGGAAGCCGCGGGCGTCAGCGACTTCGTGGAACGCTACGTCCTGGCCCTGGAACCGGTTCTGGACGGGTACCGGCGGGAGAACAAGCACTACGCGACCATCGCCGTCGGCTGCACCGGCGGCAAGCACCGCTCCGTGGCGGTCGCCGTCGAGCTCTCACGGAGGCTGGCGCAATATCCGCGCGTCACCGTGACGACGACGCACCGGGACCTGGGCCGCGAGTAATGGCGCTGCTGACCGGCCCGCTGCCCCTTGTCCCGCCCGCCAGCGCGGCATTCGCCAGCCAGCAGGACAAGGGCCCCTCCGTCGTCGCGCTCGGCGGCGGCCACGGCCTCTCCGCCTCCCTGTCTGCCCTGCGGCTGCTGACTTCCGAGCTCACCGCGATCGTCACGGTCGCGGACGACGGCGGATCCTCCGGCCGGCTCCGTGAAGAGTACGGCGTCCTGCCGCCGGGCGATCTCCGCATGGCCTTGTCCGCGCTGTGCGATGACACCGACTGGGGCCGCACGTGGCGCGACGTCATGCAGCACCGTTTCGCCCCCGGTGCGGGCCGGGGCGGGTCCCTCGATGAGCACGCCATGGGCAACCTCCTGATTGTCACGCTCTGGGAGCTCCTGGGCGACACCGTTGGGGGCCTGAAATGGGCCGGCGCCCTGCTCGGCGCGCGCGGCGAGGTCCTGCCGATGTCCAGCGTGCCGCTGACCATCGAGGGCCAGATCCGGGTTACCGCCCCGGACGGCACCACAGCACTGCAGACGCTCAGCGGCCAGGCCAAGTGCGCGGTGGCAGGGTCCCTGGAACACGTCCGGCTCCTGCCGGAGAACGCTCCGGCATGCACGGAGGCGCTGACGGCGATCGAGCTGGCCGACTGGGTGATCCTCGGGCCGGGTTCCTGGTACACGTCCGTGCTGCCGCACCTGCTGCTGCCCGAAATGCGAGAGGCCCTCTGCCACACAGCCGCCCGCCGCTGCCTGACGATGAACCTCGCCACGGACACCAAAGAGACCGCCGGCATGACCGCCGCCGATCACCTCCGGGTGCTGCGCGAGTACGCGCCGGAGTTCACAATCGACGTCATCCTGGCCGACCCGGCGTCGGTCCAGGACCTGCCCGACTTCAAGGCGGCGGCAGGAATGCTCGGTGCCGAGGTGGTCTTGGGTAAAGTGGGGGCGTCTGGTCGCCGTCCGGTCCACGATCCGTTGCGGCTGGCGACGGCGTACCACGATATTTTCGGGAACAGTTAGGAAAGGTGCCATGGCACTGACAGCATCAGTCAAGGAAGAACTTTCCCGTCTGGATATTAAGAAGTCCTCGGTCCGCAAGGCCGAGGTATCGGCCATGCTCCGCTTCGCCGGCGGGCTGCACATCATCTCGGGCCGGATTGTGATCGAGGCTGAAGTCGACCTCGCCTCGACCGCCCGGCGGCTGCGCGCGGCAATCGCCGAGGTGTACGGCCACCAGAGCGAGATCATCGTCGTCTCCGGCGGCGGCCTGCGCCGCGGCAGCCGCTACGTGGTGCGCGTGGTCCGCGACGGTGAGGCCCTGGCCCGCCAGACCGGACTCCTGGACGCCCGCGGACGTCCCGTGCGGGGCCTTCCGTCAGTAGTGGTGAACGGCTCCGCCTCGGACGCCGAGGCCGTCTGGCGCGGCGCCTTCCTGGCGCACGGCTCGCTCACCGAGCCAGGCCGCTCCTCGGCCATGGAAGTCACGTGCCCCGGCCCCGAATCGGCCCTTGCCCTCGTCGGCGCCGCCCGCCGCCTCGGTATCCAGGCCAAGGCCCGCGAGGTCAGGGGAGTGGACCGCGTGGTGATCCGCGACGGCGACACGATCGCTGCGCTGCTGACCCGGATGGGCGCCCACGACGCGCTCATGGTCTGGGAGGAACGCCGCATGCGCAAGGAAGTCCGCGCCACGGCCAACCGGCTCGCCAACTTCGACGACGCCAACCTGCGCCGTTCCGCGCAGGCCGCCGTCGCCGCCGGTGCCCGCGTGGACCGTGCCTTGGAGATCCTGGGCGACGACGTCCCGGACCACCTCAAGTACGCAGGCGAGCTCCGGGTCGCGCATAAGCAGGCCAGCCTGGACGAACTTGGCCGCCTGGCTGACCCCGTCATGACCAAGGACGCCATCGCCGGCCGGATCCGCAGGCTCCTGGCCATGGCGGACAAGCGGGCCCAGGACCTCGGCATCCCGGGCACGGAAGCCAATGTGACGCCGGAGATGCTCGACGACTAGCCCGCCCCTAGAATCAACCCCGACCCTGAAAACACCACAGATAAATGCCGGGAATGGAAATACCCGGGAGCCGCGGCGGGTTGTTGCCGTTGGATCCCACCGTAAACTTCCGGATGCCCCGCATCCGGATGCACAATCCGAGAGTTACCGAACCGGACAACCCGTCCACGACATTGGAGGATTTTGTGACCGAGTACGTACTGCCACAGCTCGACTATGACTACGCAGCGCTGGAACCGCACATCTCCGCGAAAATCATGGAGCTGCACCACAGCAAGCACCACGCCGCCTATGTGACCGGCGCCAACAACGCCCTCGCCCAGCTGGCCGAGGCGCGCGAAAAGGGCGACTTCGCCAACATCAACCGCCTCTCCAAGGACCTCGCGTTCCACACCGGCGGCCACATCAACCACTCCGTCTTCTGGAAGAACCTCTCGCCGGACGGTGGCGACAAGCCCGAAGGCGAGCTCGCTGCGGCCATCGACGACGCGTTCGGCTCGTTCGACGCGTTCCGTGCCCAGTTCAGCGCCGCGGCGCTGGGCCTGCAGGGCTCCGGCTGGGGCTTCCTGGCGTACGAGCCCATCGGCGGCAACCTGGTCATCGAGCAGCTCTATGATCAGCAGGGCAACGTCGCACTCGGCACCACCCCGCTGCTGATGCTGGACATGTGGGAGCACGCCTTCTACCTGGACTACGTCAACGTCAAGGCCGACTACGTCAAGGCCTTCTGGAACATCGTGAACTGGGCCGACGTCGCCAAGCGCTTCGACGCCGCCCGCAAGAACGCGACGGGTCTCATTACCCTCTAAGCGGTGACGGAAGCGACTTCCGTTTGTAACAAACCTCACATTACGGGCGCTTTGGCCCGAAATGTGGACGGACTGCCCCTGCACTTGCGGGGGCAGTCCCGGTTAAACGTAAGATGGATCACGGAAGGCGGTTAGCCTTCAGCAATGTGGCTGGTCGCCCTCCGATCTGGTAATTATCTCTGCCCAATGGCGTGCGGGATCTGTTAGTTGGCTTGAACGCCTTCTCAACTAGTCGTGCTCGCAGGAGCACCAAGGAGACTGAAAACGTGACGACCCGTATTGGCATCAACGGCTTTGGCCGTATCGGCCGCAACTACTTCCGCGCCGCCCTCGCACAGGGCGCAGATCTTGAGATCGTTGCGGTCAACGACCTCACCAGCCCTGAAGCCCTCGCTCACCTCCTCAAGTACGACTCCGTGGGCGGCCGCCTGGCCGAAACCATTGAGGTCAAGGACGGCAACATTGTCGTCGACGGCAACATCATCAAGGTCCTCGCCGAGCGCGATCCGGCGAAGCTGCCTTGGGGCGAGCTCGGCGTCGACATCGTCATCGAGTCCACCGGCTTCTTCACGAAGGCCGCCGATGCGCAGAAGCACATCGACGCCGGCGCCAAGAAGGTCCTGATCTCCGCCCCCGCGTCGGATGAGGACATCACGATCGTGATGGGCGTCAACGACGGCCTGTACGACAGCGCGACGCACCACATCATCTCCAACGCCTCCTGCACCACCAACTGCCTCGGCCCGCTGGCCAAGGTCATCAACGAGGCCTTCGGCATCGAGCGTGGCCTGATGACCACTATCCACGCCTACACGGCCGACCAGAACCTGCAGGACGGCCCGCACAAGGATCTCCGCCGCGCCCGCGCCGCCGCCATCAACATGGTGCCCACCTCCACGGGTGCCGCCAAGGCAATCGGCCTGGTCCTGCCGGAGCTCAAGGGCAAGCTCGACGGCTACGCCATCCGCGTGCCCGTGCCCACCGGCTCCGCCACGGACCTGACCGTCACTGTCTCCCGCGAGACCACCGTCGCTGAAGTCAACGCCGCCCTCAAGGCAGCGTCCGAGACCGACGAGCTCCGGGGCCTGCTGACCTACACCGACGAGCCGATTGTCTCCTCGGACATCGTCGGCGACCCGGCGTCGTCCATCTTCGATTCGGGCCTGACCAAGGTGATCGGCGACCAGGTCAAGGTTGTGTCCTGGTATGACAATGAATGGGGCTACTCCAACCGCCTCGTGGACCTCACGGAGCTTGTCGCGTCCAAGCTGGGCTAGGGTAAGACTCATGACATTCCACACCCTCAACGAACTGATCGCTGATGGTGTCCGCGGG
Source organism: Arthrobacter sp. 05T420 (assembly GCF_056396305.1). Taxonomy (NCBI): domain Bacteria; kingdom Bacillati; phylum Actinomycetota; class Actinomycetes; order Micrococcales; family Micrococcaceae; genus Arthrobacter; species Arthrobacter sp. 05T420. Next base: position 85,084 of record NZ_JBFTLG010000003.1, read on the forward strand.
CGGTACGTTCTGGTCAGAAGTGACCTGAACGTGCCGCTCGACGGCTCTACAGTGACTGACGACGGCCGCATCAAGGCCTCCCTGCCAGTGCTGGCGAAGCTCACGGACGCCGGTGCCCGCGTGCTGGTCACAGCACACCTGGGCCGCCCCAAGGGCGCCCCGGAGGAGAAGTACTCGCTCAAGCCCGCGGCCGCCCGGCTGGCCGAGCTCGCCGGTTTCAAGGTCTCGCTTGCCGGCGACACCGTCGGCGAGTCGGCCAAGGAACTGTCCGCCGCGCTGCTGGACGGCGAAGCGCTGGTCCTGGAGAACGTGCGCTTCGACGCGCGCGAGACCTCCAAGGCCGACGCCGAACGCGGCGCCTTCGCGGACGAGCTCGTCGCTCTCACCGGCGACAACGGCGCCTTCGTCGATGATGCCTTCGGTGCCGTGCACCGCAAGCACGCCAGCGTGTACGACGTCGCGACGCGGCTGCCGTCCTACCAGGGCGACCTGGTCCGCACGGAGGTCGAGGTGCTGCGCAAGCTCACCACCGACACCCAGCGGCCCTACGTCGTGGTCCTCGGCGGTTCCAAGGTCTCCGATAAGCTCGCTGTCATCGACAACCTCCTGGGTAAGGCGGACACGATCCTGGTGGGCGGCGGCATGCTGTTCACGTTCCTCGCCGCCGCGGGCCACAAGGTCGCGGCCAGCCTGCTCGAAGAAGACCAGATCCCGGTGGTCCAGGACTACCTGAAGCGGGCCGCGGACGCCGGTACCGAGTTCGTCGTGCCCACCGACGTTGTGGTGGCGGCCAAGTTCGCGGCCGACGCCGAGCACGAGACCGTCGCAGCTGACGCCATCGAGTCGAGCAGCTTCGGGCCCCAGGGCATTGGGCTGGACATCGGGCCGGTATCGGCAGCGGCTTTCGCGGAACGGATCAAGGGCGCCAAGACGGTGTTCTGGAACGGTCCCATGGGCGTGTTCGAATTCGCGGCCTTCGCCGCTGGTACCCGGGCCATCGCCCAGGCGCTGACGGAGACGGACGCGTTCACGGTGGTTGGCGGCGGCGACTCCGCGGCTGCGGTCCGGACCCTCGGCTTCGCCGATGACCAGTTCGGCCACATTTCCACCGGCGGCGGCGCCAGCCTGGAGTACCTTGAAGGCAAGGAACTCCCCGGCCTGAGCGTCCTGGACCGTTAGAAGCACAGGTCGTTAGAAGCGCCGGCCGTTAGAAGCACAGGCAGTTAGCAGCAGCGGCCGCCAGTAGCAGCAGCGGCCGCCAGGCCATCGAGCCGGCAGGGTGCCCTCCGCAAGGAACCGGGTACCCTGCCGGCTGCTCTCATACAACAAGAACTTTTGGAGATCACGTGACCACGTCAACCAACGGTAAATTCGACCGCAAGCCCTTCATCGCCGGGAACTGGAAGATGAACATGGACCACGTCCAGGGCATCACCCTCCTGCAGAAGCTCGCGTGGACCCTGTCCGACGCCAAGCACGACTACAGCCGGGTGGAGGTCGCCGTCTTCCCGCCGTTCACGGGTCTCCGCGGCGTGCAGACTCTGGTCCAGGGCGACGAGCTCGCCGTCGTCTATGGCGGCCAGAACCTCTCCCAGTTCGACTCCGGCGCCTACACGGGCGATATCTCCGGGCAGTTCCTGGCCAAGCTCGGCTGCACTTACGCACTGGTTGGCCACAGCGAACGCCGCACCATCCACAACGAGTCCGACACCGTGCTCAACGCCAAGACCCAGGCCGCCTTCCGGCACGGCGTCACCCCCGTCCTCTGCGTCGGCGAAGGCCTCGAGATCCGGCAGGCCGGCACCCACGTGGACCACACGCTCGCCCAGCTCCGCGCCGGAGTCGAAGGCCTCACCCCGGAGCAGGCTGCCGAGCTCGTTGTCGCCTACGAGCCCGTCTGGGCCATCGGCACCGGCGAAGTTGCCGGCCCGGAAGACGCGCAGGAAATGTGTGCTGCCATCCGTGCGGAACTGTCCACCCTCTTCGGAGCCGACGTCGCTGCCAAGACCCGCCTGCTCTACGGCGGCTCGGTCAAGGCCAACAACGCCGCCTCGATCCTGAAGGAACGCGACGTCGACGGCTTGCTGGTCGGCGGTGCCAGCCTGGACGCTGCCGAGTTTGCTAATATTGTCAGGTTCGAGAGTCACCTGTTGACGGATTAGTCCGGACACAGCCTGACCCCCGTAATCCAATTCTTCTGAAAGGCCGTCGTGGACGTTCTTCATGTCATTCTGCAGGTCCTCCTGGGCATCACCAGCCTCCTGCTGACGTTGCTCATCCTGCTCCATAAGGGACGCGGAGGCGGCCTGTCCGACATGTTCGGCGGCGGCATGAGCTCGGGGCTGAGTTCCTCCGGTGTTGCCGAGCGGAACCTCAACCGGTTCACGGTCATCCTGGGCATCACCTGGGCGGTCGTGATCATCGCCCTCGGCCTGCTCATGCGGTTCAGCACGGGCGCCGATTCGTAGGACGCCCGTCCGAAAAACTCCACAAGGGGTCCTTAAGGCCCTCCCGGCATCGGGAACTCCCAACCTAGACTGGCGTCTTGCACACGTCCGCCAGCCAAGTAGCCAGGAGTTCCCGATGCTGCATTCTGCTTCCGGATTCAAAGGAATCCGTGTGGGCGCCACCGAAGGGGCAACTCCCCGCCATGAGCCACTGAACGGGGCCGGCGTACGCCAGCCCCGTATTCGTGTCTCCTTCCGGTGCGCCAAGGGCCATGAAACCACGCTTGTTTTCGCGCAACTGCCGGAGGAGCAGATCCCGGGAGTCTGGGACTGCCGGCGCTGCGGCGGGACCGCAACCCGCGACGAAACCAAGTTTGCGCTCGAGGATGCGCCGATGGAGGGCTTCAAGACCCACCTGGAATACGTTAAAGAACGGCGCTCCAGCCAGGACGCCGAAGACGTGCTAGCTGGAGCGCTGGAACGGCTACGCGCCCGACGGTCCCTTCCGGACTAGCTGTTCCGGGACCCGCGACGCCGCGTTCTCGTCAATCAGCCACAGGGTTTGCCGGCGGCCGCGCGGGCCAGCCGCGGGAACCTGCACGGGATTGGCGCCGGCCAGCGCCAGCCCCACGGCGCCGGCCTTGTCGTCACCGGCCACCACCATCCACACCTCTAATGCCGTATTGATCGCCGGCAACGTCAGGGACACCCGCGCCAGCGGCGGCTTGGGGGAGTTGTGGACCCCGACGACGGTCAACTCCTTCTCCCGGATACCAGCATGTTCAGGGAACAGCGACGCGACGTGCGCGTCCGGCCCCACGCCGAGGAGGACGATGTCCAGGCGGGGGAGCCGCGCCGGATTTTCCGGCCTGTCATCGGACATGTCCGCGGCGTGTTCGGCGGCCGCAGCCTCAGCGAGGCGGCGCGCATAGTCCGCTGCAGCTTCATCCGGGCTGTCGAAGTCATCGGTGGAACCAGGCACGTGGACGCGCGCCGGATCAACATTGATGTGGGCCAAGAGAGCGTCATGGGCCTGGCGGGCGTTGCGTTCGGCGTCGTCGGACGCTACGAAGCGCTCGTCACCCCACCAGAAGTTCACCTTTGACCAGTCGACGGCCGGCGCCGCCGGCGATTCAGCGACTGCCTTGAGCGAGCCGATGCCCATTGTGCCCCCGGTAAGCACCACCGTGGCCTCGCCGTGCCGGTCCTGGATATCCACGAGCTTGGTGATAAGGCGGGCTGCGATCGCAGCCATCAGGACGGTCGAGTCAGGATGGATGCTTACTCTCGGGTCAGCGCTCACTGGGACGGACACTCCTTAGATTGGTACGTGGGAGTCCCATAGTAATCACTTCGCCGAAGACTTCGTCCGGATCCAGGCGGCGTAGTTCTTCGGCCAGACAGTCCTTGAGGCTGCGACGGGGCAGTGAGATCCGCTGCGCCGGCTGGCCGGGCTGCGTCAGTTCCGCAATGGTGAGCCCGGGCCGGAAGAGCTGGATGTCGCCGCCAGGCCGGGTCAGCCGGACGCGGCGGATCCCGGTGCCGGCCGGATCCGCCACGATCGTGACGGGAACGTCCAGGGCCAGGGTGAGCCAGGCCGCGAGCAGCACCGTGCTGGGGGAGTCCGAGGCACCCTCGACGGCGACGGCCGTCACCGGCGAGTCGTCCACCTGGTCCAGGACCGCGGCCAGCTGGATGCGCCAGTTGGTCAGGCGGGTCCAGGCGAGGTCCGTGTCGCCGGCCTTGTAGGTGCGGCGGATGTTTTCCAGCGCCGCGACCGGGTCTGATTCGTTGGCCGAATCGGTGATCCGGCGGTGCGCGATGCTCCCGACCGAAGTCTGGCACGCATTCCTGGGGGCGCCATGCGGCCACCAGGCCACGATCGGTGCGTCCGGGAGCAGCAGGGCCGCCACAAGGGATTCGCTTTCCTCGGCGAGTTCGCCGTAGCCGCGCAGCAGGATGACCTCGGAAGCCCCGGCGTCGCCGCCGACGCGGATCTGGGCGTCCAGCCGGGTCGGGGCCGAGGCCCCGGCGTCGGCGAGGACGATGATCCGGCACGGGTGTTCCCGGCTGGCCTCGTTGGCGGCCTCAATGGCCTCCTCCTCGAGCCCGGAGCGGGTGACCACCACAAGGGTCAGCACCCGGCCCAGGGCAATCACGCCGCCCTGCTCGCGCAGGGCCATGATCTTCTTGGAAATCTTGGAGGTGGTGGTGTCGGGAAGATCTACGATCATGGCCTTCTCCAGGTTCGTCCGTCGCGGGCAAGGAGCTCGTCGGCGGAGGCGGGGCCCCAGCTGCCGGGAGCATAGGGCTGGGGCTGTTCGTCGAGGCCGGCCCAGTATTCCTCGAACGGGTCCAGGATCTTCCAGGACAGCTCAACTTCCTGGTGCCGGGGGAACAGCGGCGGCTCTCCCAGGAGCACATCCAGGATCAGGCGTTCGTAGGCTTCGGGACTGGACTCGGTGAAGGAGTGGCCGTAGCCGAAGTCCATGGTGACATCGCGGACCTCCATCTGGGTGCCCGGGACCTTGGACCCGAACCGGATCGTGGCGCCTTCATCGGGCTGGACCCGGATTACTACGGCGTTCTGGCCGAAGTCGTCCTCGCCGTGGTCGGTGAAGAGCAGGTTCGGCGCGCGCTTGAACACGACGGCGATCTCCGTCACCCGGCGGCCGAGCCGCTTCCCCGCGCGCAGGTAGAACGGCGCTCCGGACCAGCGCCGGGTGTTGATGTCCACCCGGATCGCGGCGAACGTCTCGGTCTTGGAATCGGCCGGGATGCCCTCTTCCTCCAGGTACCCCAGGACTTTCTCGCCGCCCTGCCAGCCGCCGGTGAACTGCCCGCGGGCGGAGTGGGTGGAGAGGTCATCGGGGAGCCGGACGGCGGCGAGGACCTTTTCCTTCTCGGCCCGCAGGTCGTCGGCGTTGAAGGAGATCGGCTCCTCCATGGCCGTCAGCGCCAGGAGCTGGAGCAGGTGGTTCTGGATGACGTCGCGAGCCGCGCCCACGCCGTCGTAGTAGCCTGCCCGGCCGCCGGTGCCGATGTCCTCGGCCATGGTGATCTGGACGTGGTCCACATAGTTGGCGTTCCAGAGCGGCTCGAAGAGCTGGTTCGCGAAACGCAGTGCCAGGATATTCTGCACCGTCTCCTTGCCCAGATAGTGGTCGATCCGGAAGACAGCGTCCGGCGGGAACACCGATTCGACGATGTCGTTCAGCTGCCGGGCCGACTCGAGGTCGTGCCCGAACGGCTTTTCAATAACGACGCGGCGCCAGTTATCGCCCGATGCCTGGGCCAACCCGTGCTTGGAGAGCTGGCGGCAGACCTGCTCGAACGCCTTCGGGGGAATCGAGAGGTAGAACGCGTGGTTGCCCCGCGTCCCACGGTGTTCGTCGAGCTCATCGATCGTCTCGCCGAGCCGCTTGAACGCGTCGTCGTCGTCGAACTCGCCCTGCACGAAGCGGATGCCCTCGGAGAGCTGCTTCCAGACCGTCTCATCGAACGGCGTGCGCGCGTAGGCCTTGACCGACTTCAGGACCTCCGCGGCGAAGTCCTCGTTCTCCCACTGCCGGCGGGCAAAGCCCACCAGGGCAAAGCTCGGCGGCAACAGCCCGCGGTTGGCGAGGTCGTACACGGCCGGCATCAGCTTCTTGCGGGCGAGGTCACCGGTTACCCCGAACAGGACCAGCGACGACGGCCCGGCAATACGGTTTAGACGGCGGTCACGGGGGTCCCGGAGCGGATTGCGCCTCCGGCCGGCCGTGTTCCTGCCGCCGTTGTTGGTTTCTGGCATGGTTGCGTGGGTGCCTTAGCTTTCAGTGGTGGATGCTGCCTGGCCGGCAAGGGACGTGACGAGCTCCTGGAGCTGCTTCACACCCGCAGGGCGGTCGGTCAGGTGCAACCGGAGGACCGGGCGGCCGTGTTCGGACAGGACCTGGGCGTCGCCTGCGGCCTGCGCCGAGATCAGCTTGCCGAACGTGAAGGGCCGGTCCGGGATGGCGAGGTCCGTCGCGGAGGCGGCCGTGACCTGCAGGAAGACGCCGATTGCGGGGCCACCCTTGTGGAACTGGCCGGTGGAGTGCAGGAACCGGGGACCCCAGCCGAACGTGACCGGGCGCCCGGTGACAGCAGCCAGTTCGTCGCGGACACCTTCGAGGCTGGCGTAGGCGAGCCGGTCGAAATAGGCCTGGACGCTGAGGTAGCTGTCCGGGCCGAGTTCGGCGAGCAGGGCGCTGACGGCTTCTGCCGCCGTGGCGGCGCCGCCGAGCCATTCCCCGCCGCGGACCTCGATGGCGCCGTCGGTGAAGTTCGCCGGCGTCGGCTCGGGCTGAGCGTCCAGTAGGCCGCGTGCGGCGATCTTGGCTGCCTCGACGTCAGGCTGGTCGTACGGGTTGATGCCCAGCAGCCGGCCGGCCACGACGGTGGCGAACTCCCACACCATCATCTGGGTGGCCAGGCCGCCCGCAATGGCGACCTCGTTCTCGCCGAGCTCCACGTCGGCATCTGCCGCGACGAGCCGGACGACGAGGACATCGGGAGCGCCAAGGGTGGCCTCCGGGGAGGCAGGGCCCGCGACGACCGGCAGCACTCCGGTGCCGAGCTTGCCGGTGGATTCGGCGATGAGCTGTTCGGCCCAGTCGGCGAAGCCCACGATCCCGGACCCGTCCTCCGCGATGACGATCTTGTTGCGCAAAGGGTTGGTGCCGCCCAGGGCGGTGCCCAGGGCGAGGCCGATGTTGTCCTGCGAGTCTTCATTGAGGATCTCGGCTGCTTCCTCCGCTTCATCCAGGAACGCCTGGATGTCCACTCCGGCCAGCCCGGAGGGGACCAGACCGAAGGCGGTCAGGGCCGAGAAGCGGCCGCCGACGTTGGGGTCGGCGTTGAAGACGGCGCGGTAGCCGGCTTCCCTGGAGGCCTTGTCCAGCGGGGAACCCGGATCGGTGACGATGATGATGCGGCTCTTCGCGTCGATCCCGGCATCGGTGAATGCCTGCTCGAAGACCCGGCGCTGGGAATCGGTTTCCACGGTGGAGCCGGACTTGGACGAAACGACGATGGCCGTTTCGTCCAGCCGGTCCGCCAGCGCAGCACTGACCTGTTCGGGGTCGGTGCTGTCAAGAACAGTCAGCTCGACGCCAGCGGTGCCCGCGATGACTTCAGGCGCCAGCGAGGAGCCGCCCATGCCGCAAAGGACGATCCGCGTAACACCGTCGGCCTTCAGCGCCTCGCGGAGTGCCAGAATCCCGCTGACCAGCGGCTGGGAGACGGTAGCCGCCTCGACCCAGCCCAGCCGGACGGCGGCTTCCTGCTCTGCGTCCGGACCCCACAGGGTGTGGTCCTTCGCGAAGATCCGGGTGGCAATGCGGTCCTCCAGCAGTGCCGGGAGGTGCTGCTCATGGGCCTGGCGGGCTGCGCCGGTGGCGTCGTAGCTGAGTGTGCTCATGATGTTTTAGGAAGCCTTCCGTGCAGAGGCCAGGGCGCCGTCGACGTCACCCAGCAGTTCCTTCCAGCTGGCCACGAACTTGTCCAGGCCTTCGGATTCGAGCAGTGCAACGACTTCGTTGTAGGAAATCCCGAGGGCATCGAGGGAGTTCAGTGTGGCGTTGGCGTCGTCGTAGCCGCGGGTGACGGTGTCGCCCGTGACGGTGCCGTGGTCAAACGTGGCGTCGAGGGTCTTCTCCGGCATGGTGTTCACGACGCCGGGCGCGACGAGTTCCGTGACGTAGAGGGTGTCCGGGTAGGCCGGGTCCTTAACGCCGGTGGAGGCCCAGAGGGGGCGCTGCGGCAGGGCGCCGGCCTCGGCCAGGAGGGCCCAGCGCTCGGTGGAGAAGAGCTCCTCGTACACCTGGTAGGCCAGGCGGGCGTTGGCCAGGCCGGCCTTGCCCTTCAGTGCCTTGGCCTCGTCGGTGCCGATGGCGTTGAGGCGCTTGTCGATTTCGGCATCGACGCGGGAGACGAAGAAGGACGCGACCGAGTGGATCTTGGACAGGTCGTGGCCGTTGTCCTTGGCCTGTTCGAGGCCGGACTGGAAGGCGTTGATCACGGCGCGGTAGCGTTCCAGCGAGAAGATCAGGGTCACGTTGACGCTGATGCCCTCGGCCAGGGTGGCCGTGATGGCCTCAAGGCCTTCAAGGGTTGCCGGGATCTTGATCAGGACGTTGTCCTTGTTGACCTTCTTGTACAGGTGCTTCGCTTCGGCGATGGTGCCGGCCGTGTCCCAGGCCAGGCGGGGGTCCACCTCGATGGACACGCGGCCGTCGACACCCTTGGTGGCCGCGGCGACGGGAGCGAACAGGTCGCAGGCGTCGGCCACGTCGGTGGTGGTGATTTCGAAGACGGTCTCTTCAACGGTGGCGCCGGCGGCGGCCTGGGCGGCGATGACGGCGTCATAGTCCGTGCCGGCGGTGATGGCGGCGTGGAAGATGGACGGGTTGGTGGTGACGCCAACGACGTTCTTCTCTTCGATGAGCTTGCGCAGGGTGCCTGTGTCCAGGCGGCCGCGGGAGAGGTCATCGAGCCAGATCGAGACGCCGGCGTCGGAGAGCTGCTGTGTGGGGGTAGTCATTTCATAACTCCTGGAAATCATGGTTCCGGGGGCACAACGTCCCCCGGAACCGTGGTGGTGGATCAGTTGGTGAGGCTGGCCAGGGATTCCTTGGCGGCGGCGGCGACTGCTTCTGCGGTGATGCCGAATTCCTGGAAGAGCCGCTTGTAGTCCGCGGACGCGCCGAAGTGTTCCAGGGAGACGGAACGGCCGGCGTCGCCGACGAATTCCTTCCAGCCCAGGGCCAGTCCGGCCTCGACCGAGACGCGCGCCTTCACGGCGGGGGGCAGCACGGCGTCGCGGTAGGCGGCGTCCTGCTTGTTGAACCACTCCACGCAGGGCATCGAGACCACACGGGTGGGGATGCCCTCGGCCTGCAGGGCTTCGCGGGCGTTGACGGCCAGCTGGACCTCGGAGCCGGTGCCGATCAGGATGACCTGCGCTTCGACGGTGTTGCCGTCCTTGGATGCCTCGGCCAGGACGTAGCCGCCCTTTTCGACGCCGGCAGTGGAGCCGAAGGTGTCGCCGTCGGCCTGGCCGGTGCCGCGGGCCCAGGTGGGGATGTTCTGCCGGGTCAGGACGATCCCGGCGGGGTTTTCGTGGTTTTCCAGCATGGCCTTCCAGGCCGCAGCGACCTCGTTCGCGTCTCCCGGGCGGACGACGTCCAGACCGGGGATGGCCCGCAGGGACGCGAGCTGCTCGACGGGCTGGTGCGTGGGGCCGTCCTCGCCCAGGCCGATCGAGTCGTGCGTCCAGACGTAGAGCGAGGGCACGCCCATGAGGGCACCGAGCCGGATCGCGGGGCGCTGGTAGTCGGAGAAGATCAGGAACGTGCCGGAGAACGCCCGGGTCCGCCCGTGCAGGGAGATGCCGTTCACGATCGAGGCGGCGGCGTGCTCGCGGATGCCGAAGTGAAGCACCCGGCCGTAGGGGTTGCCCTTCCACGCGGCGGTGGACCGGGATGTGGGGATGAACGAGGGCGAGCCTTCGATCGTGGTGTTGTTCGACTCCGCGAGGTCGGCGGAGCCGCCCCAGAGTTCGGGCATGACCGGGCCGATCGCGTTCAGGACCTTGCCGGACGCGGCCCGGGTGGAGACGTCCTTGCCGGCTTCGAAGACCGGCAGGGCGGCCTCGAACTCGCCCGGGAGTTTCTTGGCCTCGACGCGTTCGAGCAGGGCCGCGGCCTCGGGGTTGGCCCCCTGCCACGCCTCGAACGAGGCCTGCCACTCGGTGCGGGCCGCGGCGCCGCGGTCCTGGACGGCGCGGGCGTGGGCCAGGACGTCCTCGTCGACCTGGAAGGCGCGTTCCGGGTCGAAGCCCAGGACCTTCTTCAGCGCGGCGACTTCCTCCGCGCCCAGGGCCGAGCCGTGGATCTTGCCGGTGTTCTGCTTCTTCGGTGCCGGGTACCCGATGATGGTCCGCAGCGAGATGATCGAGGGCTTGCCGGTTTCGGCCTTCGCGGCCAGCAGCGCGGCGTGCAGCTCGGCGACGTCCTCCTTGTATTCGCCGGTCCGGGTCCAGTCGACCCGCTGGGTGTGCCAGCCGTAGGCCCCGTAGCGGGCCAGGACGTCCTCGGTGAACGCCACGTCGGTGTCGTCCTCGATCGAGATGTGGTTCTCGTCGTAAATCACCACGAGGTTGCCCAGCTCCTGGTGCCCGGCGAGGGAAGAGGCCTCGGAGGTCACGCCTTCCTGCAGGTCCCCGTCGGAGGCGATCACCCAGATGGTGTGGTCGAACGGGCTCGTGCCGGCGGGAGCGTCGGCATCGAAAAGACCGCGCATGCGGCGCTGGGAATACGCGAAGCCGACCGCGGACGCCAGGCCCTGGCCCAGCGGGCCGGTGGTGATCTCCACACCCTTGGTGTGCTTGTATTCCGGGTGGCCCGGAGTCAGCGAGCCCCAGGTCCGCAGCGCCTCCAGGTCCTTCAGCTCCAGCCCGTAGCCGGAGAGGAACAGCTGGATGTACAGGGTCAGGGACGTGTGCCCGGGGGACAGGACGAACCGGTCACGGCCCAGCCAGTCCGGGTTCGCCGGATCGTGGCGCATCAGCTTCTGGAACAACAGGTACGCGGCCGGAGCCAGACTCATTGCCGTCCCCGGGTGGCCGTTCCCGACCTTCTCCACCGCATCCGCGGCCAGCACCCGGACGGTGTCCACGGCGCGCTGGTCCAAGGTGGTCCATGACAGTTCTTGCTCTTCCAAATGTGGCACGAAAACCGGGCCCCTCTCTGTGCTGACAGCCGGCGGTACGCTCTATTTCCCGCCCCGGGCACAGTTCGGTGCCCGCTGCGGTTCGTACCAGCCGTTCACCATCGAAACGTTGATCTATCATTCAGACGCAGATGCAGAGCCGCCTGTTCCGGCAATTGCCTTATGCGTGCCCGTGTGCGCTGATCTAAGGACAGCCTAGTCCCATTCCACTTTGTGGTCAGCGTATATCTCACCAATTGGACGGGATTTCGCCTATATGAATCACCGTCCGCCGCTGCGCCGGTGAGGACGCGTTTACACGCCGGAATCATGGGCGCGCCCCGGCGGCTCTGTTGCCCGGAGCTCCACGGTATGATTGGTGGTGGCCTTCGACTGGGGCAAAGACACGGGCGCGCGCCGAGCGTGGCTCCCGCTCTGCAGCCAAGCGTGTTGCGAAATCCACCCGGGGCTGCCCAGCCAGACAGAACTGCACAGCCAGACAGAACAGAGTGACTGCCACCGTGAGCACAACTAATACGCCGCTGAACGCCTCCCCGGTCTCGGGAAGAACGGGCTTCGGCCGCAAAGCCAAGGCCTACCTGGCGCTCACGAAACCCCGCGTCATCGAGCTTCTGCTCGTCAGTACGCTGCCCACCATGATCTATGCCGAACGGGGCTTCCCGTCGATCGGCCTGATTCTGGCGACGCTTGTGGGAGGGGCATTCGCGGCAGGCTCCGCTGGGGCCTTCAACTGTTACATCGACCGCGACATCGACAAGCTCATGCACCGCACGGAGAATCGGCCGCTGGTCACCGGGGAGGTCACTCCCCGGGAAGCGCTGATCTTCTCCTGGCTGCTGGGCGCTGCGGCGATCGCCATCCTCTGGTTCGGGGCCAACCCGCTCGCCGCGTGGCTGGGACTGGGCGCCATCGTCTTCTACGTGGTCATCTACACCATGATCCTCAAGCGACGCACGGCCCAGAACATTGTCTGGGGCGGTGCCGCCGGGTGTTTCCCGGTACTGATTGCCTGGGCAGCCGTCACCAACACGGTCGAGTGGCCCGCCGTCGTGCTGTTCATGGTGATCTTCCTCTGGACACCGCCGCACTACTGGCCGCTGTCGATGCGCTACGGCGAGGACTACCGCAACGCCAACGTGCCCATGCTGGGCGCAATCGCCGGCGCAAAAGTGGTCTCGGTGCAGGTGGTCCTCTACGCGTGGGCCATGGTGGCGTGTTCGCTGCTGATGATCCCCGCCGGCGGCGCCGGCTGGGTCTACACCGTGACCGCCGTCGCGGCCGGTGCCTGGTTCCTGTACGAATCGCACGCCCTGTACAACCGCGCCCAGGCAGGCGACGTGTCCAACAAGGGAGCCATGAAGGTCTTCCACGGCTCCATCAGCTACCTGACGCTGCTCTTCATTGCCCTGGCCGTCGACCCGTTCGTCGGCTCGGCCATCATGGGCGGCTAGGGCGTCCCTGATTGTCTATCCGACGCTCCCTCACCAGTGGTGGGGGAGCGTCAGCCGTATCAGCGCGATGGTCCGTTCGGCCAGGGGATATCCTGACGAACCGACCTGTCAACCCAGGCAACACCGGAACAGGCAGGGCCGGCCAGCAACATGACCCCAGGGGAGCCAGTGATCAACCGCAGCGATGTACTGAAGGCAGAGAGCCGCATTAGCGGCTACGTGCGGCGCACGCCTTTGCTCCGCGGGGGGACGGCTGCAGCCCCTCTCTGGTTAAAATGCGAGTTCCTGCAGCACACCGGTGTTTTCAAGGCCCGCGGCGCGTTCAACCGGCTCCTCGCTGCCCGGGAGCGCGGGGAACTTGACCCCGGGGTCGGGGTGGTGGCGGCGTCGGGCGGCAACGCGGGCCTGGCCAATGCCTATGCCGCGGCGGCGCTCGGCGTTCCGGCAACAGTGTTCGTGCCGGAGAACGCCCCGCGCGTGAAAGTGCAGCGCCTTCTCGGGTACAACGCGACGGTCCGGCAGGTCGGCGCCGAGTACGCGGAGGCTTTCGCCGCGGCCATGGAATATGTGGAAGAAACCGGCGCCCTGTTCTGCCATGCGTTCGACCAACTCGAAATCGCGGCCGGTGCGGGCACCGTCGCCGAAGAGATCCTCCAGGACGAGCCCAGCATCGACACGATCGTGGTCGCCGTCGGCGGCGGAGGCCTGTACGCGGGAGTCGCGGCGGCGGCCGAAGGGCGGGCACGCGTCGTCGCGGTTGAACCTTTCAACATCCCCACCCTGCACGCCGCCCTGGCCGCCGGCCACCCGGTCGATGTGGCCGTTTCAGGAGTCGCCGCGGATTCCCTGGGTGCCCGGCGGGTGGGCGAGATCGCCTTCAACATTGCCTCGCTCGTCCCTCCGACCTCCGTCCTGGTGGACGATGCCGCCATCGTCGCCGCCCGGTCGCAGTTGTGGAACGACTACCGGATCCCTGCCGAATACGGCGCGGCGGCGGCGCTTGCCGCTCTCACCTCAGGGGCGTACACGCCCGGCGAAGGGGAACGCGTGGCGGTGATCGTCTGTGGGGCGAACACCGATGTTTTCACGCTGGAGGACCATCCCGACGCCGTCACAGCTGGCGAACCTGCCTAGTCCGCGGACTTCTCCCGGCTCGGCCTCGTTGAAGCCTGCCGGGAAACGGGGCCGCTGCCGGCCTCCCGCTGGTCCCCGCCCCGATGCTCGCGCTGGTCCCGCTGGTCCCGCTGGTCCGCGGCGGAGTAACGCCGGTCGAAGCGTTCCCGCGCGATCCTTCCCAGCCTTTCGACGGTGTGCCAACTGGCCACCGCGATGAGCAGCGTCAACGCGATGGCCGACACCGCGACGAGCGGCGGCAGATCGGCCGTCGAGCCGCCATTGAGCCACAGTATGACGGGGTAGTTCCACAGGTACGCGGCGTAGGACACGGTGCCCAGCATCTGCGCCGGGCGCGTCCATTTCGGCATCCCTGCTACGCGCGAGGCGGCCAGGGCGACCAAAACGGCTGAGGCAGCCATAGCAAGCGGGCCGCCAATGAGGATGAAGACCGGCGTCTCGTTCGCCTTGGGGAAGAACATCAGCGAGGCCAGGACGGCGACGGAGCCAAGCAGCGCCGCACACCTGAGACGGCGGCCGGCGAACAAGCTGAACACATGGACCCTGTAAAGCCGCAGGGCCGCTCCGACGATCAGGCCCAGGCCCCACGTCGTAGGCAGTGCGTAGACCAGTGCGTGGAGTTGCGGGGCCAGGGCCGCCATCGCCAGCACGCTTGCGGACATGAGCAAAAGGGCGACGGCGGCAGAGAAGCCAATCAGCCGGCCCTGTCGGTGGCGCCGCAGGGCGAGCACCAGCAGCGCCGGCCAGATCAGGTAGAACTGTTCCTCTACTGCCAGGGTCCAGAGCGGTCCGATAGCCATGCTGACGTCGAAAGGCAGGGGCAGGTCCTTGAGGTAGCCAAGGCCGGCAAGGACGGTGTAGCCAACGATTCCCTTGGTTCGGTCCCCAAGGAAGTCGGTGGCCAATTCGACGATCGCGTACACGCCCAAGAGGGAGACGAGTGCCGGCACCAGCCGGAAGGCCCTGTGGGCATAGAAACGGCCGTAGCGAATTTTTCGGTGCCGTTCAATGTCCCGGACGAGCACATTGGTGATCAAGTACCCGCTCAGCACGAAGAAGGCAATGACGCCAACAATGCCGGCGCCTTGAAATATGGCAGGCCAGGAATGTCCCAGCAGGACGGCGCCTACTGCAGCACCGCGTAGCACGTCCAGGCCGTCAAGCCGTGGGCGCGGTGCAGTTTGTTGGGCCGCCTTGGCGGGCCTTTCGCCGACTAGTATCGCCACTTATCCTCCGGTGCCTCTATCTGGCCAGTTCCTATTCCAGTTGCATTAAGGCAAAACCGAGCCGTCCTACTTTCCATGAATGCGATTGCGGCGCCACTCTTGCGCCGTCTCAAAGTATCCCCGACTGGGCTGGACGAAACCTGACCCCGGCCGCCAAGCGGACCGCCAACCAGACCCGCGGATCCGCGGCCGGCGTACCGGCGATCGGCTGCCCTTCCAGGCAGTAGGGCGAAGGGATACAAGTTCCAGTATTCCCAAAGTTCCCCCCGCCCGACAAGTGACCGGCCAGTAACTATTAGTCGAATAGTGGGAGAAATTGTGCCTTCTGGACTCCGCGGGGGCTTCCTCCGGGCCCGGCAGGGGTGACCCAGGCCGGGCTCGTGTTCCTGCCCTCGGCAGCCTTCAGCGTCATCGGAAACATCGTCAGCGGAACGCTTTCGAAATGCTTCGGGCCACGGGTCCCGGCCGTTCTCGGATTTCTGTCGATGGTTGCCAGTGTGCGGTCCGGGCAGGCGGGCACCGCGAGTGCGGTCTTCAACACCTTCCGCCAGGTCGGCGGGGCTGTGGCCATAGCCGTGTTCGGTGCCCTGATCGCCGATCGGGGCACTTTTGTTCGCGGCATGCAGATCAGCTTCACCATCGCGGCCTCACTCCCCTTCCTGGCGGCCATGGCACGCCTGTTACTCCGCCCGCCGGCAGCTTCTGCCGTGTGATCAGAGGTTGTGGGCCAGCAGTTCGAGGCCGATCACCAGAAGGCTCAGCACAACCTCGGCGAACATGATGGCGGCCTTGTGATGGAGCGGGATTTCGAGGCGCCGGATCGCGAGGAATCCGACGACGCCCAGAGAGACAACGAGCACCACAACCGCCCACCCGAGAGCGGCCGCCGTCGTCAGTAGCCCAAAGCCTGCCGCCGCCAGCAGAAGCAGCGGGGTCACTAGGACGCCGAGACCGTCCGCGCTGACCGCCATCATATGGTGCAGTTCTTCACCGGTGGGGAGCTTGGAATGGACAGTCAGGTGGCTGAGGAGGTCGGCGACGAAAATCCCCAGCAGGGACCCGATCACCACGATGCTGAGGGTGGCCGCCGCGGCTGCGGGCGTGGTCTCGTCCGCGTGGCTCCGAAGCGCCAGCACCACTGCCAGGCTCGTGAAGATGATGTAGACGCGCTCTTTGAGGCTCGCCGCGCGTTGGCGGGCTGAGGGTGACGGGGGCACGGTCGGTTCTGTCGCTTGCATCAGGGAAGGCCTTCCGGTCTGCGTCACGGGAACGAACACCAAAAGCCCACCGCCGCGACGATCCATGTCCATGCCATCCCATAGTCCACCCGGAAATCCCGTCAAGGCCAGCCCCCGTGACGTGCTACAGGTACAGACGTTCGTTGCCGCGGCGCCCGGACCCGCGCGCAGACAACAAACGCGGGGTCACTTGCGGCCCATTCCGACGCTCCGGATGGGCGGTAAGTGACCCCGCGTTGTTTTGATCAGCGGTGCTGCGGCTGGCTAGTCCACCGGGCTGCAGCGGGCGAGGTCCGCGGCGTTGGTGGCCGCGCTCATCAGCAGGGCCGCCGCCAGCATGTGCGCGCCGACGAGCAGCGCCGGGATGCCGTTGTAGTACTGCGTGAAGCCGATGACGGCCTGAAGCACTGTGACGCCCAGGAGCATGAACACCGCCGAGCGGAACGGGCCCTGGATCCGGCCGCGGACCACGAGGAACACCGCGAACAGCGCCCCGGCGGTCACCAGGTAGGCGGGCACAGCATGGATGTGCGCGAACAGGTCCCAGTCGAGATCGTTGCGCGGGGCGTTCGCGTCGCCGGCGTGCGGGCCGGCGCCGGTCACCACCACGCCGAGGCAGACGGCGACGGCAGAGAGAAGCGCGACGGCGGTCATCACCGGACGCGCAGCGCCCGGCAGGGCGGGAAGTTGCACGGTCCTGGCTTTGCCGGTCCGGCCGTAGGCCCGGTTCACCAACAGGGTCGCGAGGACCACGAGCGCCATGGAAACGAGGAAGTGCAGGCCCACAACCCACGGGTTCAGCTGGGTCAGGACCGTGATGCCGCCGATGACGGCCTGGGCCGGGATGCTCGCGAGCAGGCCGAGGGCCAGCAGGAAGAGGTCCCGGCGTTCCTTGCGGAGGTTCCAGAGGTAGACGAGCATCATCACAGCGACGGCTGCCAGCGCGAACGTCAGGAGCCGGTTACCGAACTCAATGATTCCGTGGAACCCCATTTCCGGCGTGGTCGCCAGGGATCCTTCCGTGCAGCGCGGCCAGGTGGGGCAGCCGAGGCCCGAGGCGGTCAGCCGCACGGCGCCGCCGGTCACTACCAGCACGATCTGGCCGATCAGGGACAACACAGCCAGCCGCCTGATCGTCTTGTCTACGCTGACTGGCAGCCGGGAGGTGATTCCGGAGACGATCCGGGGAGTGCGTGACGCCGTGCTCACAGTTTTCTCAATTCCACTTGAACCAACGGGTTGCTGCGCCACCGGCGATCGCCGTCCAGAGCAGCAGGACAAGCACGGCGGCACCATTGACGCTGCCGTGCAGGAAGGCATCCCTTAGCGCCTGGCCCAGCGCGCCGGAGGGGAGGAAATGCACGATGGCCTGCGCCAGCGCGGGGAGCCGTTCGGCCGGGATGACGATTCCGCCGAGCGCGCCGAGGAGGATCCAGAGCAGGTTGGTGATGGCCAGGGTCGCTTCCGGCCGGACTGTCCCGGCGACCAGGAGCCCGAGTGCGGTGAAGGCTGCGGCCCCGAGCACCAGGATGGCGAGGCCGGGCAGCCAGCCGGCGGGGTTGGGCTGCCAACCCAGCATGAGGGCCGCCGCTGTCACGATGAGCACCTGCAGGAACAGGACGGCCAGGACGGCCAGGACCTTCCCCGCAATCAGTCCGGTGCGGCCCAGGGGAGTGGTGGAAAGAAAGCGCAGGACCCCGTAACGGCGGTCGAAGCCGGTGGCGATGCCCTGCCCGGTGAAAGCGGTGGACATGGCGCACAGGGCCAGGATGCCAGGCACAGCGACGTTGATGCGGCTCGAACCGAGTCCGTCCAGCAGCGGCGTCACGGTCAGGCCGACCATCGCCAGCAGCGGCAGCACGATCGCGAGGATCAGCTGCTCGCCGTTTCTGACCATGGTGACGGTTTCGTACTGCCCCTGCAGCAGGATGCGGCGCACCAAGGAAGCGGGGGCGCTGCCATGCGCGGTACGGGGCGCGCTGGCGCGGTGTGCGCTTTCCAGCGGGGCGCCACCTGTTACGCGGGTCATCGGATCTCCCTTCCGGAGATGTCCAAAAAGACGTCCTCGAGGCTGCGGGCTTCAAGGCTCAGGGAGCTGGGCATGATCCCGCGCGCGGCCCACCATGCGGTGATCGCGGCGAGGTCGGCGGGGGTCAGTGCGCCGGTCGCGGCGTAACTGCCGGCCCGCGCCTCGGTGACGTCGACGCCGTCAGGCAGCACGCCGGTGAAGTCCAGTCCGGGTTCGGTTTCGAACAGAAGGGTGCGGATGTGCTGCGCCGGGTCGCCGGCGGGCAGCTGGTGCCGCAGGAGCTCGGCGACAGTGCCCTCGGCCACGTTACGGCCGGCGTCGATGATGTAGACGTAGTCCGCGAGGCGTTGGGCGTCGTCCATCAGGTGTGTCGTCAGGATGATGCCCATGCCGCTGTTCCGCAGCTCGGAGATGAGGTCGAAGACCATTTGGCGGGACTGCGGGTCCAGGCCGGCGCTCGGCTCGTCGAGGAAAAGCACCTCCGGATTGCCCACCAACGCCGCGGCGAGGGCGAGGCGCTGTTTTTGGCCGCCGGACAGGCGCCGCACATTGGTGCGGCTGAAGGTGTCGATCCCCAGTCGTCCAATGAGCTCATCTACCGGCCACGGGTCCTGGTACATGCCGGCGATGTGCCGGAGCAGGGGGATGGGCCGGGCGGACGGCGGCAGGCCGCCGTCCTGCAGCATGACCCCCACGCGGGCGCGGAGTCCAGCGCCGGCCGAATCCGGGTCCTGGCCCAGTAGGCTGATGGTGCCGGCAGTGCGCTTCTGGAGCCCCTGGGCGCATTCGATGGTGGTGGTCTTGCCGGCGCCGTTGGCACCGAGCAGGGCCGTGACCTGGCCGCGTTCGGCCATGAGGGAAAGGCCGCTGACCACGCGCAGCATCTTGCCGTCGAGGGTGGGCAGTGGACCAACATCCTTGACAAGCCCGTTGATGGTCAGAACGGGGGATTCGGGAGATCGCACCACAGCATTCTACGCGATGTAGTACGTCGGCTTCCCGGAGGGGGCCCCGCAGGCAAGCCATGCCTTACTGGAATGCCGGAGTAAATTACGACATGATTGTGTTGTGTATTCCATGAGTTCCTCTGCGTCCGCAGCCCCGTCAGCGCGCGGCGCCACGCGCGTCGGGTCCGCCTGGGCGCACGTGGCGGCCGTACCCGACGTCGTTCCCGCGGCCGCCGGCACCCACACCCACGACGCGGAAGAGCGCACGCGTGACCGCGTCCTGAACGCGGTGCTGGAGCATGGACCCATTAGCGCCACCGAACTCGGCGACCTCCTGGGCTTCACCCCCGCTGCCGTGCGCCGCCACCTCGACCACCTCGCGCGCAGCGGAGTGATCGAGGTCAAGCGGGTTGCCCGAGCCGGAGCCGGCGCCGGCCGGCCCGCCCGCCGCTACGTCCTGAGCTCCCAGGGCCAGTCGACCCTGGGCAACGACTACCTCGACATCGCCTCCGTCGCACTACGGCGCCTCAGCGAGGCCGCCGGCCCCGAGGCGGTGCGGGAGTTCGCCGTCGAGCGGTTCGCCGATATGGAGCGCCGCTACGCACCCGAGATCGAGCAGGCCGGACCGGACATCACGGCCCGCGCCCAGGCTCTCTCCGAGGCGCTGAGCCGAGACGGTTTCGTGGCCTCGGCGCAGTCACTTGTGGCCAAAGCGCCGTTGCCGGCCGCGCTCTCCAGCGTCCAGCTCTGCCAAGGGCACTGCCCCATCCAGCACCTGGCTGCCCAGTTCCCCGTGTTCTGCGACGTGGAGACGGAAATGTTTGCCCGGCTGGTCGGCGTCGATGTGCGCCGGCTATCCACCCTGGCGCGCGGCGGCCACGTCTGCACCACCCACATACCTACGGGCCGTCCGGCCGCCGTCGGGACTCCCGGTCCCGCAGCCCCGGTCAACCCGGACGAAGTATCCAACCATCTCCAAGAAAGGCCGTGATGACGGACCAACTATCAGAGAAAAAGGTTGCTGACTCTACTGTGATTTCGGAGATTCTGGAAAAGAATCCCGAGCTCCACGGAATCGGCACGTATGAGTACGGCTGGGCCGACAAGAACGACGTCGGCGCCAACGCCCGCCGCGGCATCAATGAAGACGTTGTTCGCGACATTTCGGCCAAGAAGAGCGAACCGGAATGGATGCTCGACCTCCGCCTCAAGGGCCTGAAGTACTTCGACCGCAAGCCCATGCCCACCTGGGGCGCGGACCTGTCCGGCATCGATTTCGACAACATCAAGTACTTCGTGCGCTCCACCGAGAAACAGGCCGCAACCTGGGAAGACCTCCCCGAGGACATCCGGAACACGTACGAGAAGCTGGGCATCCCGGAAGCCGAGCGCAGCCGCCTCGTCTCCGGCGTCGCCGCCCAGTACGAGTCTGAGGTTGTCTACCACCAGATCCGCGAGGACCTGGAACAGCAGGGCGTCATCTTCCTGGACACGGACACCGCGCTGCGCGAACACCCGGAGATCTTCCAGGAATACTTCGGCACCATCATCCCGGTGGGCGACAACAAATTTGCCTCGCTGAACACGGCTGTCTGGTCCGGCGGTTCGTTCGTGTACGTGCCCAAGGGCGTCCACGTGGACATCCCGCTGCAGGCCTACTTCCGCATCAACACGGAAAACATGGGCCAGTTCGAGCGCACGCTGATCATCGCGGACGAAGACTCCTACGTCCACTACATCGAAGGCTGCACAGCGCCGATCTACACCTCGGACTCGCTGCACTCCGCCGTCGTGGAAATCATCGTGAAGAAGGGCGCCCGCGTCCGCTACACGACCATCCAGAACTGGTCCACGAACGTGTACAACCTGGTCACGAAGCGCGCCATCTGCGAAGAGGGCGCCACGATGGAGTGGATCGATGGCAACATCGGCTCCAAGGTCACCATGAAGTACCCGGCCGTCTACCTCGTGGGCGAAGGCGCCAAGGGCGAGACCCTGTCCATCGCGTTCGCCGGCGAAGGCCAGCACCAGGACACCGGTTCCAAGATGGTCCATATCGCGCCCAACACCAAGAGCTCGATCGTCTCCAAGTCCGTGGCCCGCGGCGGCGGCCGTGCCGCCTACCGCGGCCTGGTCCAGGTCCGCGAAGGCGCCAAGCACTCGGCCAACACGGTCCGCTGTGACGCACTGCTGGTGGACACCATCAGCCGGTCGGACACGTACCCGTACATCGATATCCGCGAGGACGACGTCACCATGGGCCACGAGGCCACGGTCTCGCGCGTCAGTGAAGAGCAGCTGTTCTACCTGATGTCCCGCGGCATGCGCGAAGACGAGGCCATGGCGATGATCGTCCGCGGCTTCATCGAGCCGATTGCCCGCGAACTGCCGATGGAATACGCCCTCGAGCTGAACCGACTGATTGAACTGCAGATGGAAGGATCGGTCGGTTAATGACTGACATCACTACTGAAAAGGCCCGCGTCGGCGCGCCCTCAGCCCAGCCGTTCATCAACGGTTTCACCGAGGAGGGCGAAAGCCTTTCACCGCTGAACGCGGCCGAGTCCAAGTCGCCGCTGGCCGGCGAAGCCGTCAAGCGCCACTCGCACGGCGGCGGCGTCGGTGTTCCGGACAGCTCACGCGCCGGCCGCCTGACCTCCTACAAGCTGGCGGACTTCAAGCCGCTGACCGGCATGGAAGAGGACTGGCGGTTCACCCCGCTCAAGCGCCTCCGCGGCCTGCACACCGAGGTCCTCAACGGTGCCGCGCCGTCCGTGAGCGTCACGGCTCCGGACAGCGTCAGGGTCGAGACGGTCGGCCGCGACGACCGCCGGATCGGTTCCGCCGCCATCCCGGAGGACCGCGTCTCCGCGAACGCCTGGGAGAACTTCGCCGAGGCCACCGTCATCACGGTCCCGTCCGAGGTCCAGGTGGACGGGGAGGTCAGCGTACTGCTGACCGGCCAGGGCACCGAGGCTTCCGCGCAGCACATCGTGATCGTTGCGGAGAAGTTCTCCAAGTCCGTCGTCGTCCTGGACCACCAGGGCACCGCCGTCGTCTCGGAAAACGTCGAAATCCTCGTGGAGGACGGCGCGCAGCTGACCGTCATCTCGCTCCAGGAATGGAACGACGACGCCGTGCACGCCTCCTCCCAGCAGGTCAAGCTCGGCCGCGACGCCAAGTTCAAGCACATCGTCGTCAGCCTCGGCGGCGACCTTGTGCGCGTCACGCCCTCGGCACGCTTCACTGCACCGGGCGCCGAAGTGGAACTGTTCGGCCTGTACTTCGCCGACGCCGGCCAGCACCTCGAGCAGCGCCTGTTCGTGGACCACGCGGTGGCCAACTGCAAGTCCAACGTCCTGTACAAGGGCGCCCTGCAGGGCCGCAACGCACACACCGTGTGGGTGGGTGACGTTCTGATCCGCAAGGAAGCAGAAGGCACCGACACTTACGAGGCCAACCGCAACCTGGTCCTGACCGACGGTGCCCGCGCCGATTCCGTGCCGAACCTTGAGATCGAGACCGGCCTGATCGCCGGCGCCGGCCACGCCAGCGCCACCGGTCGATTCGATGACCAGCACCTGTTCTACCTGATGGCCCGTGGCATCCCGGAAGACGTGGCCCGCCGCCTGGTGGTCCGCGGATTCCTGAACGAGATCATCCAGAAGATCCACGTGCCGGCCATCGAAGAGCGCCTCACGGAAGCCGTCGAGCGCGAGCTTGCGGCAACGGACAACTAGTGCGCAGCACTAGAGAACACGGAATAGATCAATGACTGAACAGCCAAAGGGCGAGCTAGTCTGCAACGCCAGCGAGATCCAACTCAAGCAGGCGCTGCGGATCCTGATCGACGACTACCCCGTAGCGATCGTGAAGGACTCGATGGGGGAGATCCACGCCATCGGCGACACGTGCTCGCACGCGGATATCTCCCTCTCCGAAGGAGAAGTCGAAGGCTGCAAGATCGAGTGCTGGGGCCACGGTTCCCAGTTCGACCTGCGCAGCGGCGAGCCGCTGCAGCTGCCAGCCTATGATCCTGTTCCAGTGTTTGCCGTGACCGTCCTGGATGACGAGGTCTACGTGGACTTCACCAACGTCCTGAACGGCGCCGAGGCTCCAAACTTCAGCTAGCTGCCTGCAGCCGGCAACTCGCACAAGAAAACTTATCGCCAAGAAACGCACGGTGCCGGAGGGCACGGTGCAGAGGAGAACAAGACATATGTCGACTCTTGAGATCAAGGACCTGCACGTCAGCATTGACACCGAGCAGGGCACGAAGGAAATCCTGAAGGGCGTCAGCCTGACCATCAGGACCGGCGAGACGCACGCCATCATGGGCCCGAACGGTTCCGGCAAGTCCACGCTGGCGTCCACCATTGCCGGGCACCCGCGCTACAACGTCACCTCCGGCACCATCACCCTCGACGGTGAGGACGTCCTCGCGATGAGCGTCGACGAGCGCGCCCGCGCCGGGATGTTCCTTGCCATGCAGTACCCCGTCGAGGTCCCGGGTGTGAGCATGACTAACTTCCTGCGCACCGCCAAGACCGCGATCGACGGCGAAGCGCCGAAGCTGCGGACCTGGACCAAGGACGTCAAGGCGGCCATGGCGCAGCTGCGCATCGACGCCGACTTCACCCAGCGCAACGTCAACGAAGGCTTCTCCGGCGGCGAAAAGAAGCGCGTCGAGATCCTCCAGCTGGAGCTCTTCAAGCCGAAGTTCGCCATCCTCGACGAGACCGACTCCGGCCTCGACGTCGACGCGCTCAAGGTTGTCTCCGAGGGCGTCAACCGCGCGCACGGCGAAGGCAACATGGGCACCCTGCTCATCACGCACTACACCCGGATCCTGCGCTACATCAAGCCGGACTTCGTGCACGTGTTCGTCGATGGCCAGGTTGTGGAAGAGGGCGGCCCGGAGCTCGCCGACCGCCTCGAAGAAGAAGGCTATGACCGCTACGCCACCGGCGCAGGGGCAGCCACGATCGCTGCCGCCTCGGCTGCAGCCCAGGCGTAGTTAGGACTCCGCGATGACCGAACTCAATGTGGCCCGCACGGGCCTCGAGGATGTCGAAGAGGCGCTCAAGGATGTGATCGACCCGGAACTCGGGGTCAACATCGTTGACCTGGGCCTGCTGTACGGTCTGAAGTACTCAGACGACGACGGCGCCCTGCTGATCGATATGACGCTCACCACCGCCGCCTGCCCGCTCACCGATGTCATCGAGGAGCAGGTCGGCAAGGCCCTGGACGGGGTCGTCGATGAATGGCGGCTCAACTGGGTGTGGATGCCGCCGTGGGGTCCGGAACGGATCACCGAGGACGGGCGCGACCAGATGCGCGCCCTGGGCTTCAACATCTAAGCTCCTTACGCATAGCTACGCACGGACGGGCCGGCACGGCCCGGGATGCGAACGACGACGGCGGCCCCACCTCACCGAGGCGGGGCCGCCGTCGTCTTGCCTTCTGGCATTCCCTGATGGCGGTTCCCTTAACAGCGTGGCGGTGGTCTGATAAAGACAGCAAGTCCACGCGGCCACAAGCAGCAGATCCGGCACACTGTCGAACAGGAGGCGCACCGGAATGGATGCCACCGCAGCCACTGCAGCATCGCGGCCCTCCGGCGCGGGCGGGGACTTCGTCGTTGTTGAGGACAGCGGCGAATTCTCCTACTACCGCTCCAAGGAAGCCCTCCTCGCCGACTTTGAATATGTCGGCGAGGCCAGGTGCATCATTGACCGCAGCACCACCACGTTCAGGCTCGAGCTGGACGAGCACCGCCATCTGCGGATGGGACCGCCCCTGGGGTCCGTGGAATTCCATTGGCTGCGCCAGGCTCTGGCCGACGCCCGCGACGTGCATCCGGAGGTTCACCGGCTCCAACGCGCCGAATCGGCCGGGCTCGCCGGGTTGGTGGCCGGACTGTTCGAGACCCTGCAGCTGGAACGCGGAACGGATGCTGAGTTGGGGCTATGGAGCCTGGACATCGATGGGCTTGCGACGCGGCGCAATGCGCTGGCCGACGTCGACCGCCTCCTGGCCGGGAATCAGCAACTGGACACGGTCCGGGTGACCGATCCGTTCGGGCACGAGTACCGTCCGGTGTGGCATCCGAAGCACCGGCACCTGGGCCACGCCGGATTTCTGAACTACGTCGAAGTCCCGGTCCAGCGCTGGCCGCGACGCGGATGAGGCCACGCCGTTGACCTATGGCTTCGGGACTACCGGCGTGGGACCAGGGGTTTCGGGTTACTGGTTTGGAGCTACGGCGTTGCCACCGCAAACGTGTCGCACTTTTTGATGTCCCCGGTCTTGTAGCCCTGGTAGAACCACTTCTGCCGCTGGGCACTTGAGCCGTGGGTCCATGCCTCCGGTGAGACGCGGCCCGTGGCAGCCTTCTGGATCCGGTCATCGCCCACGGCCGAAGCGGCCGACAAGGCATCTTGAATGTCCTTGTTTGTGAAGGGTTCGAGGTACGGCTGGCCGGTCTTGGGGTCCGGCTGCGTGGTTGCATAGTGGGCCCACAGCCCTGCGTAGCAGTCGGCCTGGAGCTCAACCCGGACACCGCCCGAGCCTGGGCCCTGCGGATCCTGCTGAGCCCGATCGAGGTCGCCCAGGATGTTCTGGATGTGGTGGCCGAATTCGTGGGCCACCACATATTCCTGTGCCAGCGGGCCGCCGGACGAGCCGAAGCGGTCGACGAGTTCCTGGAAGAAGCCGGGATCGAAGTATGCCGTGGTGTCGACGGGGCAGTAGAACGGTCCCACGTCTGAGGTGGCGGCGCCGCAGCCAGTGTTGGTTGCGCGGGCGAAGATCACGGCATCGGGCCGCGGGTACTTCGTGTTGTACTTCGCCAGGTAGGCCGGCCAGAAGGCGTTCAGGCTGTTGACCGTGCCGGTGATCCTGCAGTCGAGGCGGGCGTCGGCGTCGGCGCCGGTCCGGCAGGCGGGAGCGGAGCCCTGGCTCTGCGACTGGGGGTCCTGGGCGGTGCCGGCCAGGCCTTCGAGAAGCTGGGGGTTGATGCCGAAGAGGGCTGCCAGTAACAGGATGATGCCGCCACCGATCCCGCCGCCGATCATGGGGCCGCGGCCCATCCCGCGGCGGTCCTGGACCTGTGACGGATCCAGCGGGGCGTTGTCGTTAAAGCTCATGGAGTCACAATATCCCGCACAAGCCGCCCGGGCGCCCGGCGGCGGTAAAGTTGGTGCGATGCCCTTTCTCGACAGACTCCAGCGCTGGGCCGATGACCGTCCCGACGACACAGCCGTCGTGGTGGCCGGAGAGCACCTCAGCTGGTCCGGTCTCCGGGACCAGGCAGCGGCGCTGGTGCCCTCCGCGCCTGCCATCACCGTGCTGTCGGAGCAAAATTCAACCCGCTTCGCCGTGGCGTTCGCGGCGGCCGTCGCTGGTGAGCGGCAGTGCGCCGTGCTGGACCCGGCCTGGCCGCAGCAGTTGCAGGACGGCATCAACGCCCGCATCGCCGGGATGCCCGCGACTCCGGCCGATCCTCGCCCGGCGGGGCCGGTAGCGGCGCCTGCAGCGCAGTGGACGGGGCTGGCCGCAGCGCTGTGCACTGAGCTGGTTGACGGGCCGCCCGACACCTCCTTCCTGATCGGCCTGACCTCCGGCACCACCTCGGTACCCAAGGCGTTCACCCGCTCGCGGCGGTCGTGGCAGGAATCGTTCGAGGCCTCCATTGAATTCTTCGGCCTGACGCAGGATGACAGATCGCTGGCCCCCGGTCCGCTCGCGGCAAGCCTGAACCTCTACGCCCTCGCCGAATGCCTGTACGCCGGTGCGGAGTTCCACAGCCTGGACCACTTCGACGTTGGCGCCGCGCACGCGGCGGTCAGCCACGATGGCATCACCCGGCTGGTCCTGGTGCCCACCATGCTCCGGCTGCTCAGCGAGCGCGGCCTGGCGGGCGGGGTGGACGCCTCCGGCATCCGCAGCATCATCTGCGCCGGTTCCAAGCTGGACGCCCGGACAATGGAAGCCGCCCGGCGCTGGGCACCGAATGCCACCATTTTCGAATACTACGGAGCGTCCGAACTCAGCTTCGTCTCGGGCGCCGGGCTGCGTCCGGGTGAACCCGTTGAGCCGGGCGGGACCGGCATCGGAAAGCCGTTTCCCGGCGTCGAAATCCGCATCCTGGACGATCACGGCGCCGAGCTCCCGGACGGCGGCGACGGCAACATCTGCGTCCGCAGCGGCATGGTCAGCAACGGCTACCTGTGGGGCGACGACGGCCAGGCGCTGCGCTGTTTCGACGGCTGGTACACCGTGGGGGACCAGGGGTACCTCTCCGGCGGGACCCTGCACATGCTGGGCCGCCGCTCCGACATGATCATCACCGCCGGCACCAACGTCTACCCGCACGAAGTCGAGATGGCGCTGGCCTCCGTTCCCGGCGTCGCGGCGGCCGTGGCCGCCGGCATGGCCGACGACCTTCGCGGCCAGCGCGTCGTGGCCGGCGTGGTGCCCTCGCACGGGGCGGTCACCGCCACCCAGCTGAGATCCGGGATCGCCGATGTGCTGGCCCGAAACAAACGCCCCCTGGAATACTTCGCCCTGACCGAGCTGCCCCTGACGGACCGCGGCAAGATCAGCCGGCAACTGCTCCTCGACTGGGTGGCCCGGAACGATCCCAGGATCCGGCGCCTTGGCTGAGCCGCGCGTGGGCAACGGGTCATCTGACATCGGGCCGTCTTCACCCGGGCTGCCGTTCCCGGGACCGTCACTCCCGGGGATGCTGCCGGAAGACCGGCAGCCGGTAATCATCGCCGCGCGCCGGACGCCGCTCTGCCGGGCCAACGGGGCCCTGAAGAAGTTGCGCGCCCATGAACTCCTGGCCCCGGTGCTTCGCAGCCTGCTCGCCGACGCGGGCGGCGGGCTCGCCCCGGAGTCGGTGACCGACGTCGTGATCGGCAACGCCGTAGGCGGCGGCGGGAACGTGGCCCGGCTCGCCGCGCTGGAGGCTGGCCTGCCCGTCACCGTCCCCGGCGTCACGGTGGACCGGCAGTGCGGCTCCGGCCTGGACGCGATCGTCCTGGCCTCCCGGCTGGTCGCGGCGGGCGGCGGCGGCCTGTACCTGGCCGGTGGCGTGGAGAGCATCAGCACGGCTCCGCTCCGGGCCCGCCGGAACGACGACGGCAGCCCCGAGTACTACACCCGGGCCCAGTTCGCGCCTCTCAGCCTCGGCGATCCCGACATGGGAGTGGCGGCCGAGAACGTTGCCGCCCACTTCGGCATCAGCCGGGAACGCCAGGACGCCTTCGCGCTCCGCAGCCACCAGCGCGCCCTGGCCGCCGCCGCCGCCGGGACGTTCGACGGCGAGATCGTGCCGCTCGCTGCGGGCTCCGGGGCGGCCGCGGCCGCCGATGACGGTCCCAGACCGAGTCTGGGCCCGGCCCTGTTGGCCCGGTTCCCGCCCGTGTTCGCCGCCGGGGGCACGGTGACGGCCGGGAACTCGTGCTTCGACGCCGACGGTGGCGCCGCTGTGGTCATCACGTCCGTGGAACATGCCCGCCGGCTGGGCGCCGCGGACGGGTTGCTCATACTGGGAACCGACACCGCCGGGGTGGCGCCGCAGCTCCTGGGCATCGGCGCGGCCGCAGCCGCAGAACGGCTCCTCGCGGCACACGGGCTGACGGCCGCGGACCTGGGCCTCGTGGAATTCAACGAGGCCTTCGCTGCCCAAACCCTCGCCTGCTTTGACCGGCTGGGGATTGATCCGGAGCAGGCCAACCTCGACGGCGGGGCCCTGGCTCTTGGCCACGCCTATGGAGCCTCGGGCGCGGTGCTGGTTACCCGGCTGCTGGCACAGGCGCGCAGGTCCGGGCAGCCGGGCCAGCTTGCCCTGGCGATGATCAGCATTGCGGGCGGCATGGGCACGGCCGCGCTGCTCGGGTACACGCGCTTCACCTGACCCTCCCGGGGGACATGCCCAGTCCTGGCGCCCGGGAGGGACATGTCCATTCTTCGCCGTGTCTGGTGGGCATAGGGGCCACATGTCCATCGGTTGCGGACAGGGGAGCGCATGCCCCTCTGCCTGGTGCGGACATGCCCCGTCCTGGGACGGCGGATGGGACATGTTCTGTCCTGGGACCGCGGAACGGACATACCCACTCTTCGCCGTGTCTCGCGGACATGTGGGCCATATGTCCATCGGCTGCGGGCAGGGGAGCGCATGCCCCTCTGCCTGACACGGACATGCCCTGCCTTAGTACTGGGAAGGGACATGGCCACTGGCCGACCGGAATCGGGGATGCCTTTATAGGCTTCAGGCCGCTCAACATCACTGGGGGAACCGGGTCGCCAGCCAACGCCACCGCACTGACTCGACTTGGTCGAGGTGCTGAATGACGCGGAACCCCACCCCGTCCGACCGCACCCCTACCACGTCTGGAACGGTGCAGTCAGATTGGACTTGGTGCTACCAGCAGTGGCTGTGCTCTTTTCTCGATAGAAGAGTAGAATAGTAGTTAGCAATGCTAATTAGCGCGGCTAACTATTTCGGCCGGGCCGGCCCTGGAGGCACTATGACCACCACCCACGATTCCCCTCACGCAGGGGATAGCATCCGACCCGACATCTTGGCGATCGAGTTGCGGACAGCCGTCATGCGCACGTCCCGACGGCTCCGCATCGAGGCAAGCGGTGACATTCTTACGCCGGGACAGTACACAGTCCTGGCACATCTTCGAAGCAGCTCCCAAACCCTTCGCGAACTGGCCGAGCTGGAGCATGTCCAGGCGCCGTCGATGACTCGGATAGTCAACGCGCTGACCGACCAAGGGTTCGTGTCGCGGTCAGAGCATCCCGAGGACGGCCGTCAGGTTCTCGTCTGGATTACTCCGGCCGGTGAGTCCGTCCTGAACGAGGCCCGCAGCCAGCGGACAGCATGGCTGGCCCAGCGGGTCGCGCTGCTGAGTGACGAGGACCGTCTGACGCTGAGCCGTGCCGCTCGCATCATGCAGGAGTTGAGCGCCAGATGAGTGTCATGTTCCGGGCGCTGGGGAACCGCAACTACCGGTTGTGGGCCGGCGGGGCCTTGGTGTCCAACATCGGCACCTGGATGCAACGGGTGGCCCAGGACTGGCTGGTGCTGACGGTGTTGACCGACCACTCCGGTACCGCCGTCGGCATCACGACGGGACTACAGTTCCTTCCGATGCTTCTCCTTGGACCGTACGCGGGCGTTCTTGCGGACCGGTACCGCAAACTGGCGATCCTAAAGTGGACGCAGACGGCCATGGGCCTGTGCGGACTGCTGGTGGGGCTCCTGGTCCTAACGGGTTCAGCGCAGTTGTGGCAGGTCTATGTGGCGGCTCTATGCCTTGGGGTGGCCAGCGCTATTGACGGACCAGCGCGCCAGGCCTTTGTCTCCGAACTGGTGGGTCAGGACAACATTTCAAATGCAGTGGCGCTCAACTCCGCTTCCTTTAACACGGCCCGGCTCACCGGGCCCGCCATCGCCGGTGTGCTCATTGCCTGGGTCGGCACGGGACCCGTGTTCCTGCTCAACGCAGCCAGCTTCGCCGCGGTCATCATCTCCCTGTGGCGCATACATGAGTCCGGGCTGTTCCCTACAGTGCCGGCCCGCAACGGCAAACACCCGGTTGCCGAGGGCTTGGCGTACGTAAAACGGCGCCGGGACCTGGTGCTCATCCTTGTCATGGTCGGGATCCTGGGAGCATTCGGCATGAATTTCGCCATTACCAACGCGCTGATGGCCACCGCGGAATTCGGCATGGGGCCGGGGGAGTTCGGGCTTCTGGGCTCCATCATGGCCGTGGGGACTTTGGCCGGTGCGCTGCTGGCCGCCCGCAGGTCCGGTCCGAGGCTGCGCTTCGTGCTCGGCGGTGCCCTGGGCTTGGGATTCTTCACGCTCGTGGGCAGCGTGGCCCCTTCGTTTTGGCTCTACGCAGCCCTCCTGATTCCGGTGGGCCTTGCATCAATGACTTTCCTGAACAGCTGCAATACGAGCATCCAGCTCTCGGTGGAGCCGCAATTCCGGGGGCGGGTGCTGGCGCTGTATCTGGCGGTCCTGCAGGGCGGGACCGCCCTCGGGGCGCCTTTGATGGGTTGGATCGGTACTGAATTCGGCGGGCGCTGGTCGGTAGCCGCCGGGGGCTCCATCGTGCTGCTCACCGGCCTGTGCTCGGCGATCGTGGTCAGCCGGAGCAGCAGCTTGACCCTGCGGGATCAACTTCGGACTGTGGTCGTCAGCAAGCGCTCACGTAACAGGCGGACTCAGGACCGCGAGGCTGCCGGCCAACCTGGAGGCGCCTGACGCCGCCAATTACTGGCACCGGGGACGAACATGTCCAGGCCAGCCTCGGTCGGGCATGTCCATTCTTCGGCGCGGTGGGTGGGCATCAGGGCCATATGTGCACTGGCTGCGGCCACGGGAGGGCATGCCCATTTTTCGAACCTTGGGGGCAGTGCTTCCGCCGGCAACTTGATTGGGACATGTCCACTCTTCGGCGCGGGGAGTGGGCATCAGGGCCATATGTGCACTGGATGCGGCCACAGGAGGGCATGTCCAATGGCCAACCCGGCGCGGTAGCCAGCGGGGGTACGTGGCGGCCACTCTGGCCACCCGAGGGCGCGGCGCTAGTCCTCGGGGTCCTCAGGCTCGCCCAGTCCACGGGCGGCGAGGGCTTCACCGGTCTGCCGGGCGAAGGCCACCGTGCTGATGAACACGGGCAGCACAAGAGCCCGCGGGTTGCGCTCGAGCCCGCGGGCCCGAGCAGAGTCGCGCACGTCCATATACGCCCCGGCCACAAACGGGATGCTGCGGAGCATGATGGCAATGGTCAGGGCGAAGCGTTCGGGATCCGCACCGAAGCGCCGGAACGGCCGGGCCAAAGACACCACGCCGTCGAGCAGGACCTGCACCGGGGTGGTGGCGGTCAGGATTGAGGCCGCCACAACGCAGACCAAGACGTTCAGCACGATCCTGGCGGCCGTGGGTGGCCCCAGCTGCCACCACTGGAAGACACCGATCGCCGAGAGGACCGGCAGGACCGGGCGCACGGCGCGAAACAGCCGGGCCGGACCTGCCCCGCTGAGCAGGAACAGCGCGCAGAGCAGTGCCAATACGGCAGCCGACACGGCCCAATCGGCGATCAGGAACGACGCCATTCCGCAGCCAACGACCAGCAGGAACTTCAGCCACAGCGGCACCCGGTGGATCAGGGACGAGCCCGGCACATACGCTGCCAGGAGGAAGCCGTGGCTGCTCATGACTGCTCCTGGCGGGTCCGCTCAGGTCCGCCGCCATCGAGCCCGCCGCCGGCCAGCCCGCCAGGCCCGTCCAGCCCGCCGCCGGCCAGCCCGCCAGGCCCGTCCAGCCCGCCGCCGGCCAAGCCGCCACCAGCTGCAGGCGGACCGGCAGCGCTGAGGGCGCGGTAGTGCGCGACGGCGGCCGCCGGTCCGCCGTCGAACACCACCTTCCCGTCGTCCACCACCAGGACGCGGTCCATATCCAGGGCAAGGTCGAGGTCGTGGGTGGACAGGATGACCTGCTGGCGGAGTCCGGCCAGCGTGCGCCGAAGGAGTTCGCGGTTGCGGAGGTCCAGCAGGGTGGAGGGCTCGTCGAGAACCAGCACATCCGGATCGACGGCCAGGACCGCGGCCAGCGCCAGGAGTTGCCGCTCACCGCCGGAGAGCTCGTAGATGCTCTGGTCCGCCAGCGGCAGGAGGCCGAAGCGTTCCAGGACTGATTCGGCGCGGGCCCGGCGCTCTGTACCGTTGCGGATGGAGCGCCGCAAGGACAGTTCCACATCCTCGCGGCCGGTGGGCATGACGAGCTGGGAGAGCGGATCCGTGAAGACAAACCCCACGCGCCGGCGGACCTCCCGGACCGAGCGGACGGTATCGGCGCCGTCGACCCGCACCGTGCCGTCGCTGGGTGCCACGAGCCCGTTGAGGAGCCGCAAGAGGGTGGACTTCCCCGAGCCGTTGGCCCCGATGACACCGATCCGCCGCTCCGTGAGGTCCAACGACAGCTCGTGGAGCAGCGTCTTGGGTGCGGGCCGGCCGTCAACCGGCACCCGCACCGTCACGCGGTCCAGAACGATGCCGCTCACGGGCGGGTGTCAGCCGTCCGGACGCGACGGAGCAGCAGATCCGGGAAGGCCTTGTGCAGGGCCAGGGCGATGCTGACGGCCAGGATGTTCTTGATGATGTCGCCTGGGTAGAACGCGAGATCGGCAAGGAAGGCCTTGGAGAAGTCCAGCTTTGCGTTGACCATCATGCCCAGGATGCCTAGGCCGTGGATGAAGACGATGCTGCTCACCATGGCGGCGGCGAAGAGGAGGATGGGGCGCAGTTTGCCGGTGCGCTTGGCGGTGCGGGCCAGCACGACGGCGGCCAGCCAGCCCACGGCTGTGGCGGCAAACAGGAATCCGATGATGTAGCCGGCGGAGGGGCCGGCGAGGACGCCCAGCCCGCTGCGGCCGCCGCTGAAGATCGGCAGGCCCGCGAAGCCCAGGAGCAGGTAGAGGCCGACGGCGGCGAAGGCCCGGGCCGGGCCGAGGGCCAGCCCCGTGAGCATGACGGCAAGGGTCTGCAGCGTGATGGGCACGCCGAGCCCGCCGACCGGAATGGCGGCGATCAGCGCGGATGCGGCCACCAGGGCGGCGAAGACGGCGATGAGCCCAAGGTCGGTGGCATTCCAGCGGCTCCGGCGGCGCGGGGTCCTGGCGGTGGCGGGATGGTCGGTTTGCGTCATGGTGTTCCTGTCGGGTGCTGCTGCGGATATCGGACTAGTGATTCGACTGTACGGCCGCGGCCGGTCGGGTTTTTTGTAGGCGCCCCACTAACCGGCGGCCCGGAAGCTGGAGGGCGCCGCCAATGACGACCGGCCAGGGGATCGCGCCGGCCGCCGGCTGCTGCCATCTGGGCCCATGTCAGGGAGAAGGGGCGGTGCCGGTAGACTTGTAAAGGCCGTGCTCTCGCACCGCCCTGCCCGGCCCCGCCCAGACTCCACCCGTTGCGCCGCGGCATTCCCTGTTGTGAAAGGCCTTAGCTGCATTGATTACCGTCCAGGATCTCGAACTGCGCGCCGGCGCCCGCCTCCTCATGGACCAGGTGAGCTTCCGGATCGACAAGGGAGACAAGATCGGTCTGGTCGGCCGTAACGGTGCAGGCAAGACAACGCTGACCCGCGTGCTCGCGGGCGAGGGCATGCCTGCCGCGGGCAAGGTAACCCGCACCGGCGAAATCGGCTACCTGCCGCAGGATCCGCGCACCCCGGACATGGAGCAGCTCGCGCGGGACCGGATCCTGTCCGTTCGCGGCCTGGACATCGCCGTCGGCAAGCTCCGCGTGGCCCACGAAGAGATGGCCAGCGAGGACGCCGCGGTCCAGCGTAAGGCGATGAACCGCTATGACCGGCTGGAATCCGAGTTCCTGGCCGCCGGCGGCTATGCGGCCGAAGCCGAGGCGGCAGCGATCTGCTCGAACCTCGCCCTGCCGGACCGCCTGCTGAACCAGCCGCTCAAG
This sequence comes from Arthrobacter sp. 05T420, assembly GCF_056396305.1. Classification (NCBI taxonomy): domain Bacteria; kingdom Bacillati; phylum Actinomycetota; class Actinomycetes; order Micrococcales; family Micrococcaceae; genus Arthrobacter; species Arthrobacter sp. 05T420. The sequence goes on from NZ_JBFTLG010000003.1 coordinate 119,823, forward strand.
ACGCTGTCCGGTGGGCAGCGGCGCCGCGTGGAGCTCGCGCGCATCCTGTACTCGGATGCCGAAACCATGCTCCTTGACGAGCCGACTAACCACCTCGACGCCGACTCCATCTCTTGGCTCCGTGAGTTCCTCAAGAACCACCAGGGCGGGCTGATCGTGATCAGCCACGACACCGAACTGCTGGAAGCGACTGTCAACAAGGTCTTCCTCCTCGATCCCAACCGCGCCCAGATCGACTTCTACAACATGGACTGGAAGCGCTACCTCACCCAGCGCGAAACGGACGAGCGTGCCCGCAAGCGTGAGCGCGCCAACGCGGAGAAGAAGGCCCAGGTCCTCTTCGACCAGGCCAACAAGATGCGTGCCAAGGCCACCAAGGCCGTCGCCGCGCAGAACATGGCCAAGCGTGCCGAGCGTCTGCTGGGCGGCCTCGAAGCCGTGCGCGCAACCGACCGCGTGGCAGCCCTCCGCTTCCCGGATCCGTCACCCTGTGGCAAGACCCCGCTCACCGCGGACGGCCTCAGCAAGTCCTACGGCTCGCTGGAGATCTTTACCGACGTCGACCTCGCGATCGACCGCGGCTCCAAGGTGGTCATCCTGGGTCTCAACGGTGCCGGCAAGACCACCCTGCTGCGCATGCTCGCCGGCGTCGACAAGCCAGACACCGGCGAAGTCGTGGCGGGACACGGCCTGAAAGTGGGCTACTACGCCCAGGAGCACGAGACGCTTGACGTGGACCGCACGGTCTTGCAGAACATGCGCTCGTCCGCCCCGGACATGAACGACGCCGAGGTACGCAACATTCTGGGGTCGTTCCTGTTCTCCGGCGACGACGTCGACAAGCCCGCCGGTGTGCTCTCCGGCGGCGAGAAGACCCGACTGGCGCTGGCCACCATCGTGGCCTCGAGCGCGAACGTGCTGCTCCTCGATGAGCCGACGAACAACCTCGACCCTGCCAGCCGGGCCGAAATCCTCGGGGCCCTGGCCAACTACACCGGCGCCGTCGTCCTCGTGAGCCACGATGAGGGCGCCGTCGAGGCGCTCAACCCGGAGCGCGTCGTCCTGCTGCCCGACGGCATCGAGGACCACTGGAACGAAGACTACCTGGACCTGATCACGCTGGCGTAAGGCCGCCCAGTTGCGTTAACGGACCGGCATCTCTTCCGCGCCCGTGATCCTGTGCAGGTCCTCGTAGCTGATGGAGAACATCGAGTTGTGATCGCCTGCCCCTGCCCACAGGACACGGTGGGCTGCCAGGGACTCGTCCAACAGGGTCCGGATCTTCTCCGGGTGGCCGACGGGGGCCACGCCGCCTACTTCCTGGCCGGTGTGTTCCAGGACGAACTCGGGGGAGGCACGGCGGATTCTGCCCGTGCCCAGCTGCTCGGCGACCTTGTGGACGTCGACTTTAGCTCCGCCGCTGGCGAGTATCAGCAGGGGAGTGCCCTCAAGGTCGAACACCAGGCTGTTGGTGATCGCGGCGACGTCGCAGCCCAGCGTGGCGGCTGCGGCCGCCGCCGTCGGGACTTTTGAATCGAATACGGTCACCGTGTCCTTCGCGCCCAGGGCGGTCAGGGCGCGCTTGACGTTCGCCACCGGTCCGGGAACGGCATCAGGGCTCATCGCTTAGAACCCTTGGGCATCGAGGATGGCGTCTTCCTCTTCTTCCGCCGTCGCGTTCTTGCGCTTACGCGGAGCGGGACGGCGCCGCACGGCCGGGCCGCTGGAGTGCAGGAACACGCCCTCGGCTGCCTCGGCCTCGGCGTCCTCCGCGTCAATCGCGGCGTTGCGGGCCTGCTGCCGGGCCGCGTAGCCGAACCCGACGAACATCAGCACGCCGAACGCGAACCACTGCAGGGAGTAGGAAAGGTGCGTGCCTTCATCGGTGGACGGCTTGGGGAACGGGAACGGCATGTCCTGCACCGCGGGCGACTCCGATGCCAGCTGCCCGTAGGCGCCCGTGAGCAGCGGATAGCCCAGCTGCGCGGAATAGGCGGCCAGGTCGATCGAGGCCAGCTGGCCGTCCGGGGCGCCGCGCTGCAGCGCGGGCTCGGCCGGCTTGAGTCGGGCAACCACTGTTGCCGGACCCTGGGGCGGCGCTGGCACTGAGTCGGGCCGGCCCGGGGTGTTGTTGCCGATGGGCAGCCAGCCACGGTCAATCACCACGGTTTCGCCGGACTGGAGCTTGAACGGCACCACGACCTCGTAGCCGGGCTGGCCGTTGAGCGGGCGGTTGCGGACGATGCGCTGGCCGGCGACGTCGTAGCTGCCCTTGAGTTCCACCTGGGTCCACTCCCGCTCCGGGTTCAGCCGGCTGAACTGGTCCCTGACATCAGCGAACGGCACGGGGTCGGCTGAGTAGTTGGAGACCACCCGGTTGATTTCCGCCAGGGTTTCGGCGCGACGGTCCATCTGCCACCGGCCCAGTCCGACGCAGCCCGCAGCGAAGATCGCGGCCAGCAACAAGTACCCCAGCCATTTACTGGAGAAGAGAAAGCGGTACATTCAGCCCATCCTGCCTGACGGGTCGAGGGGCGCGGTCTCTGCGGAGAGATCGATGGGCTCGGCGCCGAGGGTCACAGTCTCTTTCCACAGTCCGCGCGTCTGGAGGTAGTCCTCAAGCCAGGCGCGGTGTTCACCGCACGCCAGCCAGATCTTGCGCCGCTCCGGGGCATGGATTTTGGGATTGTTCCACAGCAGCTGGCACTCCGCTGCCGTGCGGCAGGCCTTCCGGGAGCAGACGGTGCCGGGGGACGCGGCGGGGTCGCCGCCAGTCCCGGCCAGGTCAAAGAGGTTCATGAAGCTGCCCGTCCGTGGTCGTCGTCGTCGTTCTCATTATCGATCAGCTCGCCCTGCAGCAGCGTCCCGGAGCCGTCATCGCCGTCGCCGCCGTCCGCCGGGTACTGCCCGGCCGGGTCCGCGGGTGCGGCGTCCAGCTCTGCGAGCGGAGCATAGTCCAGGAGGGAGTCGCTATGGATTTCCGCCTTGTCGCTGCCGTTGGCGATCACCACCGCAACCCAGGGCAGGAAAACGGCGCCAAGCACCGGGATGAGCTTGAACCAGCCATCCACGACAAAGATCAGGATCAGGCAAACCATGCGGATGCCCATGGCGACGGCGTATTTGATCATCCGTTCGCGTATCTCGTCTGAGTGCGCGGCGGCGGCGTCTGTGATGCTGTGCACCTCGGTACCACCGGACTCGGCGTCCGGCTTCCCGGGCACATGCGCACCGGGTCGGTTTTTGAGTGTCACGGCTGTCAGATCACGCTCCCAAGGCTTACTTCGATTCTCTCACCATCGGCGGAGCCGCCCAAACGGATGCGAACCGGGCGCTAAGATCGGAGGCAGGAAAAATCCAGCCCCCAGCGCGGCCCTCCCTGCCGCAGAACCCGGAGCCCCATATGTCTGACACACCCACCACCGGCCGCAGCGTTCTCATCACCGGCGGAAACCGGGGGATCGGCCTGGCCATCGCCGAGTCGTTCCTGGCCAACGGCGACAAGGTGGCGGTGACCTTCCGCAGCGAATCGTCGCTGCCCGAGGGCATCCTCGGCGTCAAGGCGGACGTCACCGACGAAGCTTCGGTCGACGCTGCGTTCGCGGAAGTCGAGGCCGCCCACGGTCCCGTGGAAGTACTCGTAGCCAACGCCGGCATCACCAAGGACACCCTGCTGATGCGCATGAGCGAGGATGACTTCACCTCGGTGATCGACACGAACCTCACAGGCGCCTTCCGGGTAATCAAACGCGCGTCCAAGGGCATGATCCGGGCGCGCAAGGGCCGCGTGGTGCTCATTTCCTCCGTCTCTGGCCTGTACGGCGCGCCAGGCCAGATCAACTACTCTGCCTCGAAGGCGGGCCTGGTGGGCATCGCCCGGTCGCTCACCCGCGAGCTCGGCGCGCGCGGGATCACTGCGAACGTAGTCGCACCCGGCTTCATCAACACGGACATGACGGCCGAGCTGCCCGAGGCAACGCAGAAGGACTACCTGACCAAGGTCCCCGCCGGCCGCTTCGCCGAGGCCTCCGAGGTCGCCAACGTTGTCCGCTGGATCGCCAGCGACGAGGCGTCTTACATTTCGGGTGCGGTCATTCCGGTCGACGGCGGACTCGGAATGGGCCACTAGTCCCGCGCGACCCCGCGCGACGCCTGACGCAGACGCGGCGGACGACGGCGGTGTCCGCCGTCGTCCGCAGTCCGCTTGCGGCGGGCCTTTTTGCCCTTGGCACTCGGGCGCCGAAAGCGTGTAATGAGCTCACAGCCCCCGACCATGCCACGGCAGGGGCGTGGACCCAGGAGGAAAATCATGAGTGATCTCAGCAAGTGGACGCCCTCGGACATGCTGGAACCGGTCCGCCGCTTCCTAGATGGTGATCTGTCCATAGCGCCAGGGATCAAGATCGAACAGTTCCAAGAGGGCAGCACCCTGGTGGTTCGGGCGGAAGTGCCCGGGATCGACCCCGACCAAGATGTCGACGTCTCGGTCAGCGAGGGGATGCTCCATATCGCGGTGGAGCGGCAGGAAACGTCCGAGCACAAGAGCAAAGCCGGATACCGCTCGGAGTTTCGCTATGGCCGGTCCGCCCGCAGCATTGCCCTGCCCGCGGGGGCGAAGGAAGAAGATATCACCGCCACGTACAAGGACGGCGTCCTGGAAGTCCGCGCACCGGCTCCCGAGGTAGTGACGGGGGAAACGTCGAAGAAGATCCGCATTGACCGCAGCTGACCCGGCCGCGGGCGGGTTCCGGGTGTGACCCGTCGGAACTACGCCGCCGGGGCTTCTTTGTGGATGCTGAACAACTGTAAAGGCACGATCCGCTGGCATGATGGATTGCAGACCCACAGTATTTGGACGTTTGGAACAAAGGAGCTCGTATGGGACTGCTGGACAAGAAGACTGCGATTGTGACCGGTTCGTCGCGCGGAATCGGCGCCGACATCGCCAAGATCCTCGCCAGCGAAGGCGCGGCCGTCGTCGTGAACTACCGCCAGAAGGCGCCGCGCGCCAACAAGGTCGTCGCGGAGATCGAAGCCGACGGCGGCCGTGCGGCTGCCGTCGGGGCGGACCTGACCACCCAGGAAGGCGTCCAGGCCCTCGCCAGCGCCGCCATGGAGAACTTCGGCTCGCTCGACCTTCTGATCCTCAACGCCTCCGGCGGCATGGAGACCGGGATGGAAGAGGGCTACGCGCTGAAGCTGAACCGTGACGCCCAGGTGAACATGCTCAACGCCGCCGTGGCGCTCATGCCCGAAGGCTCGCGCGTGGTCTTCGTGACCAGCCACCAGGCCCACTTCATCGACACGGTGCCCACCATGCCCGACTATGAGCCCGTGGCCCGCAGCAAGCGTGCCGGCGAGGACGCACTCCGCGCACTCGTCCCGGCCCTGGCTGACAAGGGGATCTCGCTCGTGGTTGTCTCCGGCGACATGATCGAGGGCACCGTCACGGCCACCCTGCTTGACCGGTCCAACCCCGGCGCCATCGAGGCCCGCCGTGCCGAAGCGGGCAAGCTGTACTCGGTCAAGGAGTTTGCCGCGGAGGTCGCCAAGATGGCCACGGCCGACGTCGAGACCGGCCACACCGAATACGTCGGCGGCGCCGACTACTTCTCCAAGACTGCCGACAAGAGCTCCAGCTAGGAGCTCTCGCCACCGGAAACGCCGAGAAGGCACGTCGCAGCAATGTTTTGACTCAACATTGCCACGACGTGCCTTCTCGCGGTTAACGCATCAGACCCCCGCGATGTACCGCACGGCGTCGAGATAGGGAAGGTTGACGGCGGCGTCCGCGGCAGCACGGACGGCCGGCTTGGCATTGAAGGCGATGCCGATCCCGGCGGCGCCCAGCATGTCGAGGTCGTTGGCGCCGTCTCCCACGGCGATGGTGTGCTCCATGGGGATGCCCTCGGCTGCGGCCCACTCGCGCAGGTACTTCTCCTTGGCGGCCCTGTCGATGACGTCGCCGAGGACTTTGCCGGTCAGTGCGCCGTCGACGATTTCCAGTTCATTGGCGATCCAGTAGTGCAGCCCCAGGTCTTCGGCGATCGGCTGGAGGATCTGGTTGAACCCGCCGGACACCACGGCCACAGCATGGCCGGCAGCCTGGAATGCCGCCACGAGTTCGGCGGCGCCCTCGGTCAGCCTGACCTCGGCCCGGACCCGCTCAACCACGTCCGCCGGCAACCCGGCGAGCACCGCCACCCGGGCGTGCAGGCTCTGGGCGAAGTCCAGCTCGCCACGCATGGCGGCCTCGGTCACCGCTGTCACTTCCTCGCGCTTGCCGGCGTAGGCGGCCAGGAGTTCGATCACTTCCTGCTGGATGAGCGTGGAGTCCACGTCCATGATCAGGAACTTTCGCGGCGCGCCGCGCAGCGCCGCGGGAACCAGTGCCGTGTCCACGCCCTCGACGCCGGCGGCCGCCAGCGCGCGGCGCAGCCCGTCCAGCCGGGCACCTGTCACGGCGTCGGGCCCGCCGCCTTCCGGGGCCTCCAGCGCGCAGTCCGCCGCATACACCTCGAAGCGCCCGTCGCCGGCGCGGGTTTCGGCACCGACGCTGAGCCCAGCGGCCGTCAGGAGCGAACGCAGCCGCTGGATCTCGGGAAGGGACAATTTCAGGCCGTAGCTCACTGCGGTCACGTTCGAACTCATGGCCTCAATCCTAGCGAGCAGGCCTTGGACGGCCCGAATTCGTTGCGCCTGGGCCGGCGCCGCGTGACGCAGCACGGCAGCCCGCGGCGCCGGTTATCAGTCGTCCGCTTTTTTGTCCTAGTGTCTACTCCTATGAGTGATGTTCTTGAAATGGCCGGCGTCAGCGTTGTACGTGGGGCTAAAACCCTCCTGGACAAGGTGGACTGGCAGGTCAAGGAGGGCGAACGCTGGGTGATCCTGGGACCCAACGGTGCCGGCAAGACCACACTCCTCCAGCTGGCCGCGGCCCGGATCCACCCGACGTCCGGTATGGCGGGCATCCTCGAGGAAGTCCTCGGCGCCGTCGACGTCTTCGAGCTCCGGCCCCGGATCGGCCTGTCCTCGGCTGCCCTGGCCAGCCAGATCCCTGAACACGAGAAGGTCCTCAACGTGGTGGTCACCGCCGCCTACGGCGTGACCGGCCGCTGGCGCGAAGGCTACGAGAAGAACGACGAGCGGCGCGCCTTTGGGCTGCTGAACGAGTGGGGGATGGGCCCGCTGCTCAACCGCCCCTTCGCCTCGCTCTCCGAAGGGGAGCGCAAGCGCGTCCAGATCGCCCGCGCCCTCATGACCGATCCCGAACTCCTGCTCCTGGACGAACCGGCCGCCGGGCTCGACCTCGGCGGGCGCGAGGACCTGGTCCAGCGCCTGAGCGAACTCGCCCGCGACGACACCGCCCCGGCGATCGTCCTGGTCACCCACCACCTCGAAGAAGTGCCGCCGGGCTTCACGCACGCGATGCTCATGCGCGACGGCGGCGTGGTGGCCTCCGGTCCGCTGCCTGAGGTCCTTACCGCCGGAAACCTGAGCGAAACGTTCGGCCTGCCGCTGGACGTCACCGTCAACGCCGGCCGGTACACCGCGACCGCCAGCCACTGACGGGTCCGCTGACCCCGCGTGGAGTTCCTCAATAGCGCCTTCATTTTCTTCGCCGGACTGTGGGCGGGCACCATCAACAGCGTCGTCGGGTCCGGCACCCTGGTCACGTTCCCGGTGCTGATCGCCCTGGGCTACGCCCCGGTCACGGCCTCCATCAGCAACGCCATGGGGCTCGTGGCCGGCAACGCCACCGGCGCCTGGGGCTACCGGAAGGAACTCGAAGGCCGCGGCAAGCAGCTGCTCCGGCTCCTTCCGGCCTCGCTGCTGGGCGCCGTCACCGGCGCGTACCTGCTACTCCACCTGCCCGAACAGGTCTTCTACTACGCCGCCCCCGTCCTGATCGTGCTGGCCCTGCTGATGGTGGTCTTCCAGCCGCGGCTCCAGCGGTGGGTGAAGAACCGCGAGGAAAACCCTGAGCACGCCATCCGGGACCGGCGGCACGGTGTCCTGCTGATGGTGCTTGTCTACCTGGCCGGCGTCTATGGCGGCTACTTCGTCGCGGCCCAGGGCATCCTGTTAGTCGGCATCCTGGGCGTATTCATGACCGGGACCATCCAGAACGCCAACGCGATGAAGAACTTCCTGGTGCTGGGCGTGAACGTGGTCGCGGCCTGCTCCTACCTCCTGTTCGCCTTCGACCGGATCGACTGGGGCGTGGTCGGACTGATCGCCGTGAGCTCCCTGATCGGCGGCGTGATCGGCTCCAAGGTGGGCCGCCGGCTCTCCCCGGCGGTCCTGCGCGGGGTCATCTTCGTCCTGGGCCTGGTGGCACTGGGATTCATGATCGCCAACCTGTTCAAATAACCACGTTGATTCAAAAATCCCCGCTGAAATGAACCAGCTGAAATGACCTGCCCGTGACCTTTCACTATCTCGAATCCGCCGACGACCCGCGGGTCTCCGACTACACGCAGCTCACCGACGTGCACCTGCGCAAAGTCCGGGAACCCGCCGAGGGCCTGTACATCGCCGAATCCTCCCGGGTCCTGCGCCGGGCGCTGGCCGCGGGCCACCGGCCCCGGTCCTTCTTCCTTGCCGAGAAGTGGGCCGAGGACCTGGCGGATGTCTTTGAGCAGTACCCGAACGTCCCGGCGTATATTGGCTCCGCGGCGCTGCTGGAGGAAATTACCGGCTTTCACCTGCACCGCGGCGCCATGGCCGCCATGCACCGGCCCGGCCCCGTGCCGCTGGCGAAACTGCTCGCCGGGGCCCGTCGGGTTGCCGTACTCGAGGACATCGTGGACCACACGAACGTCGGTGCCATCTTCCGCTCGGCCGCGGCCCTGGGCATGGACGCCGTTCTGGTCTCGCCGCGCTGCGGGGATCCGCTCTACCGCCGGAGCGTCCGGGTCAGCATGGGGACCGTGTTCCAGGTGCCGTGGGCCCGGTTGGAGGACTGGGCCGGTGGCCTGGCTGCGCTTCAGGAACAGGGCTTCACCGTGGCTGCCATGGAGCTGACGGAAGACGCTGTGGACCTCGACGTGCTCGCGGCCCGGCGCCCGGAGCGGCTGGCCCTGGTGCTGGGCACGGAAGGCGCGGGCATGAGCGCCGGGACCCTGGCCGCCGTCGACCTCGCCGTGAAGATCCCGATGCGCCCGGGCGTGGACTCGCTTAACGTCGCCGCGGCGTCGGCGGTGGCGTTCTGGGAGCTCCGTCCAAAGGACTAGGGCGAACAAGAGCTTCGCCGCGCTGACGTGCGCCAATGGTGTTCGTCAGTGGTCCGGCTATCGGCTATGATTGATAGCTGGCCGTCCGGTGATATCCGCCGGCCATCCCATTCATACCTGGCAACTGGCAAAATCCAGTTGTGCGAACAAAGGTCCAATTATGAAGTCTAATACTCACCCGAAGTACGAAGCTGTTGTTTTCAACGACCTGGCTTCCGGCGTCAAGTTCCTGACCAAGTCCACCGTGTCTTCCAAGAAGACCATCGAGTGGGAAGACGGAAACACCTACCCGGTCATCGACGTCGAAATCTCCTCTGAGTCGCACCCGTTCTACACGGGCAAGCAGCGCATCATGGACTCCGCAGGCCGCGTCGAGCGCTTCAACGCTCGCTTCAAGGGCTTCGGCGGCAAGAAGTAACTTTCTTCCCCAAGGTCTGATGGAGAGCCCGCACCGGCAACGGTGCGGGCTTTTTGCGTCTCTGCTGGCGTTCCGGATTACCGGGGTGCCGGTTTCATATGGGGTTGCCGGTTTCGCGGGTTCCCGGATGCATGCGGCAGGATGGATGTCATGACATCCCATCCCGTGGCCACCGCCCCCAGCACTGACGACGACGGCGGCCGTCACCACGGCGAGTACAAGGTTCCGGGCGGCAAACTCGTGGTCGCCGATTTCGACGTCGTGGACGGCTTACTGGCCAACGTCTCGCTGAGCGGGGACTTCTTCCTGGAACCGGACGAGGCGCTGCCGGAGATCAACCGGGCCCTCACGGGGCTGCCCGTCGACACCAGCGCCGCCGACATCGCGGACGCGGTGACAGCGGCCCTGCCCGAAGGCACCGTGCTGTTCGGCTTTTCCGCTGACGCCGTCGCGGTCACCGTCCGCCGCGCCTTCGCGAAGGCGACCGGCTGGGCGGACCACCACTGGAACATCATCGCCCCATCGGTCCTGCCCACCCACGTCAACGTCGCCCTGGATGAGGTCCTGACCGAGGAAGTCGGCGCCGGCCGGCGCAACCCCACCCTGCGGTTCTGGGACTGGGAGGAACCGTCCGTGGTAATCGGCAGCTTCCAGTCCTTCCGCAACGAACTCCACCCCGAGGGCGTGGCCCGGCACGGCATCAGCGTGGTCCGGCGGATCAGCGGCGGGGGAGCGATGTTCATGGAGGCCGGAAACTGCATCACCTACTCGCTCTACCTGCCGCAGACCCTCGTGGACGGCATCAGCTTCGCGGACTCCTACCGCTTCCTGGACGCCTGGGTGATGGCGGCCTTGGAAAAGGTCGGCATCAGCGCCTTCTACGTGCCGCTCAATGACATCGCCACGGAGCACGGAAAGATCGGCGGGGCGGCCCAGAAGCGGCTCGCCAACGGAGGAATGCTCCACCACGTCACCATGAGCTACGACATCGACGCCGAGAAAATGGTCGAGGTGCTGCGCATCGGCAAGGAGAAGCTGTCCGACAAGGGCACCATGAGCGCCAAGAAACGCGTGGATCCGCTCCGCCGCCAGACCGGCATGGCCCGGGCCGAGATCGTCGCAGCCATGATGGACGTCTTCGCCGAACGCTACGACGCGACACCGTCCGTCCTCACCGATGCCGAGCTGGAGGCCGCCCGGCGCCGGGTGGAGACCAAGTTCGGCACCACGGAGTGGCTGCACCGGGTTCCTTAACTGCCCAAGTTCCTTTACAACCCGTGTCCTTTACAACCCGGCCCAGGCGGCCGGCGCCGCGTTCCCGGCATCGAGCGCCCAGGCCCCTTATGCGCCGAGGGCCGGCGCCGTCAGCGCCTGCGCCTTCAGGGATCGGTGCAGGTGGCTGCGCTGCTCAATGATGATCCGGCGCAGCGCGCGGGGCGCGTCGGGGTGGTCGGCCAGCCAGTGGTCCGTGCGGACAATCACGGCGTGGGTCTCGGGGGTACCGCCGTGGCCGTCCAGGTCTTGGCCCGCGGGATAGAAGCCGCGGACAATCCGGCTGGCGATCTCGATGCTCCGGTCCGCCCAGACCTGCTCGAGGGATTCGAAGTACGGGTCGATGAATCCGGCCAATAGCGAGGCCGCACCAGTGTTGAACCCGGCGATGGTGGCGCTCAGGAGCTGGTTGGACAGCCCCGTGCCGTGGACGGCTGCCTCCCACGCTGCGGCCTTGACGGATGCCTCCGGGCGGGCGGCCAGGGCCGTGGCATGCCCGGATTTGCCGGCCGCCGTGTTGTCCCGGGCGAGCTCCTGGACCATCTGCTCCGGTGTGGCCTGGCCGTTGGCTGCCAGGCCGTGCCAGAGATTCCAGCGCAGTTCGGCGTCCACCGCCAGGCCCTCGATCACGGTGCTGCCGTCCAGGATGCCCCGGAGCAGGTCCAGGCGGCCGGCGTCATAGCGGCTGGTGGCGGCCAGTGTTCGGGCCCAGGCCAGCTGCTGGTCGGAGCCCGGCGCGGCGGCCTGCAGCTGTTCGGCGGCCGTGGTCAGGAAGCCGCGGCGCACGGCGTCCCGCTGGCCCCGGGGGACATAGCGTTCGACCGCCGTCGAGGCGTTGCCCAGCACGTTGAGCAGGACGCCGATTCCCGTTTCCGCGGGGCCGAAACGCTGGACGGCGTCGACATAGCGGGAAGCCGGGGTGACGGCGTCGCGGGCCGAATCCCATAGTGCAGTCCAGCACAGCGCCCGCGCCATGGGATCGTTCAGCTTGTCCAGGGATCCGCGCACTGTGGCCTCGGAGTGCGGGTCGAGCCGGACCTTGGCGTAGCTGAGGTCGTCGTCGTTGACCAGCAGCAGGGCGGGCCGTGGTTTGCCGGCCAGGCCGGTCACGTCGGTTCGGGCGCCGCTGACATCGGTCTCGACGCTGTCTGTGCGGACCAGTGCGCCGGCGTCGTCAAAGTCGTAGAGGCCTATCCGGAGCCGGTGCGGCCGGGGCTCCTGCCTGCCGGTGGTGGGATCCACGGCGTCCTGCAGGACAGCGACGGCGCCGAGCGCGTCCCCGTGCCCGGTGATCTCACAGGAGAGGGTAGAGATGCCGGAGGTCTGGAGCCATTGGCGGGCCCATTCGCCGAGGTCGCGGCCGGATGCCGCGCTGAGTGCCGCCAAGAGCTCGGCGAGCGTGGTGTTGCCGTAGGCGTGGTCCCGGAAGTACCGGCGGGAACCGGCAATGAAGGCCTCGAACCCGACGTAGGCCACCAGCTGCTTGAGCACCGAGGCGCCCTTGGCGTAGGTGATGCCGTCAAAGTTCTGCTTCGCGGCTTCCAGGTCCGGGATGTCGGCAACGATGGGGTGCGTGGTGGGCAGCTGGTCCTGGACGTAGGCCCATGCCTTGCGGTTGTTGGCGAAGTTCACCCAAGCCGTGTCCCAGTCCGTGGTCCGGTCCACGCCGAGGGTGCCCATGTAGTCGGCGAAGGATTCCTTGAGCCACAAATCATCCCACCACTTCATGGTGACGAGATCGCCAAACCACATGTGCGCCATCTCGTGCAGGAGCGTGTTGGCCCGGGCCTGGTACTGCGAATCGGCGGCCCGGGAGGTGAAGACGTAGCTTTCGGTGAAGGTCACCAAGCCAGGGTTTTCCATGGCGCCGAGGTTGTACTCAGGCACGAAGGCCTGTTCGTATTTGCCCCACGGGTAGGGGTAATCGAAGAGCTCGTTGAAGTAGGCCAGCCCGTTCTTGGTGAGGCTGAACAGCGCTTCGGCGTCGAAGGACGCGGCCATGGAGGCGCGGCAGTAGAGTGCCAGCGGCACGTCCAGGACCGTGCCGTCGACCAGTGTGCCGCTCCAGGCGTCCTCGGCCTTGAAGTACGGTCCGGCCAGGACCGTGGTGATGTAGGTGGACATTGCCTTGGTGGGGGCGAAGTCCCAGCGGCTCGTGGCGGGATCGGACGTCAGCTGGGTGCGCAGCACCTCGACGCCGTTGGAGGACACCTGCCAGTCGGAGGGGGCCAAGACGTGGAACGTGAACTCGGCCTTCAGATCGGGTTGCTCAAAGTTCGCGAACACCCGGCGGGCGTCGGCGGGTTCGTACTGCGTGTAAAGGTAGCACTGCCCGTCCGCGGGATCGACGAAACGGTGCATGCCCTCACCGGATGTGCTGTACAGCGCTGTGCCGGTGATGGTGACCTGGTTCTCCGGCTGCAGGTTCTCGAGCCGGATCCGGGAACCGTCCACGACGTCGGCTACCGGGAGGCCCTTGCCGTTGAGGAAGACGCTGTGCACGCTGTCCGCGATGAAATCCACGAAGGTCGATGCCCCGGGTTCGCTGGCCGAGAAGGAGATGACGCTGCGGCTTGTGTAGCCTGCGATGTTCGGGTCGGCGGCCTGCCGGACGTCGAGGGAGACGTCGTAGCTGTGTGTGGTGATGAGGGCGGCACGGGCCGCGGCCTCGTCGCGGCGCAGATTTTGGTTTGACACCCAGCTATCTAATCACGGGAGCGTGTGCGCCGGATCACGCGGGCGGAAACATCAGGCAGGCGGCCGCCAGGCCCAACAGGGCGATCAGCAGCCAGGACGCCAGCGCGGCCAGCAGCGCGCGAGCACCGGTGTGCAGCAGCTGCCCCACGCGGACGGCGGAACCCAGGCCGAACAACGCCATGCCCAGCAGCGCGTCCTGGAGGGCGGCGGCCGCGTCCAGGATTGTGGGGGAGAGCCACCCGGTGGTGCGCAGGGCCGCCAGCGCCACGAATCCGATGACGAACAGCGGGATCACCGGCGGGCGTTTGGCGCCGTCGGCAGGGGTCCCCATCCGGTGGTGGAACCCTGCGACGGCGACCATTGGCGCCAGCAGGATCACCCGGGTGAGTTTGACGACGACGGCGATGGCCAGGGCCGCGGGGCCCGCGGTCTGGGCGGTGGCGACCACCTGCCCGACGTCGTGCACCGAGGCCCCGGTCCACGCCCCGAAGAGCTCCGGGCCCAGGCCCAGCGGCCGCGCGAGCAGGGGCAGTACCCCGATCGCCAGCGTTCCGCACAGGGTCACGAGCGCCACCGGCAGCACGGTTTCCTCCTGCCGGATTCTGCGCACGGCGGCCATCGCCCCGATCGCGGAGGCGCCGCAGATGGCGAACCCGGTGGCCACCAGCAGCGCCACGCGGGGAGGAAGCCGGAAGAGCCTGCTGATGCCGTACGTGCCGGCGAAGGCGGCCAGCACCACGGCCGTCACGAGCAGCAGCGCCACCCAGCCCAGGCCCAGCACATCGCCGAGGCTGACCTTTAGGCCCAGCACCACGATCCCGGCCCGCATGAGGTGCTTGCCGGCGAAATCGAGCCCGGGACGCGCCGGCCCCGCGGTCCACCCCGCCACTCCGGGCAGGTTTGCGGCGAGGAGCCCGAGGAGCACGGCCAGGGTCATCGCCGGCAGCGCAGGGAGCAACAGATGGACAGCGACGGCGAGGGCAACGGCAACTGCGGCGCCGATCAGGCCGGGTGCGGCCGCGGCCGCGGAATTCTTGGGGGGCACGCCCCTACATTGCCGTACCCGGCCGGAAAACCTTAACCCCGGCCATCCCGGCAGTCGGCCCCGGGCTACACGCCCCTCCCTGTGCGCAGTGCCGCGGGCTGTCGAAATGATTTCGTAACGAAAAGGTGGTTGGCTAGTGACCATGTCTGACCTATTCCAGGATTACTCCGAGGCCGCCGGCCGAAGCGGCGCCTACGACGAGATGTTTGCCCCCGGCCAGCAGGCCCGGAAGTCCTACGGGCAGGTGGCCTTGGCCCTGCGTGAACTCTCGTTGGCTGACGTCAGTGCCCGCGCCGATTCCATGGCGCGGACCTTCCTGGACCGCGGCGTGACGTTCGACTTCGCCGGCGAGGAGCGGCCCTTCCCCCTCGACATCGTTCCCCGGGTGATCCCCGCCGATGAGTGGAGCGTTCTGGAACGCGGTGTGGCCCAGCGCGTCCGTGCCCTGGAAGCCTTCCTCAACGACGTCTACGACAAGATGACGGTGGTGTCCGACGGCGTCATCCCGCGCCAGCTCGTCACGACCAGCGCGCACTTCCACCGCCAGGTGCACGGTTTTGAGCCGGCCGGCGGGGTCCGCGTCCACATATCCGGAATCGACGTCGTCCGCGACGCCGCGGGCACGTTCCGCGTCCTGGAGGACAACGTCCGCGTGCCCTCCGGCGTCAGCTACGTCCTCGAAAACCGCCGGGCTATGGCTAAGGGCCTGCCCGAGGCCTTCGGGCAGCAGCTCATCCGCCCGGTCGAGGAGTACCCCCGCCGGCTCTTGTCAGCCTTGCGGAAGACGGCGCCGTCCGGCGTCGACGATCCCACCGTGGTGGTTCTGACTCCCGGCGTGTTCAACAGCGCCTACTTCGAGCACACGCTGCTCGCCGGCCTGATGGGTGTCGAACTCGTGGAGGGCCGCGACCTCATCTGCCGCGGCAACCGGGTTTACATGCGCACCACGGCCGGTGAACAGCGCGTGGATGTCATCTACAAACGCATTGACGATGAATTCCTGGACCCGCTGCAGTTCCGCGCCGACTCCATGCTTGGCTGCCCCGGCCTGGTCAACGCTGCCCGCGCCGGCGGCGTCACGATCGCAAACGCCGTGGGCAACGGCGTCGCCGATGACAAGCTGGTCTACAGCTACGTGCCCGACCTCATCCGGTACTACCTGAACGAAGAGCCCATGATCGCCAACGTGGACACGTTCCGGCTCGAAGAGAAGGAAGCCCGGGAATACGTCCTGGACAACCTGGCCGAGCTCGTGGTCAAGCCCGTTGACGGTTCCGGCGGCAAGGGCCTGGTGATCGGCCCGGACGCATCCAGGGACGAACTTGAGGCGCTGCGCAAGCGCGTCGTCGCCGACCCCCGCGGCTGGATCGCGCAGCCGGTCCTGCAGCTGTCCACCGTGCCCACACTCAGCGGCGACAAGTTCGGCCCCCGGCACGTGGACCTGCGCCCGTTCGCCGTCAACGACGGTGAGGACGTCTGGGTTCTCCCCGGTGGACTGACTCGCGTGGCGCTCAAAGAGGGCTCGCTGATCGTCAATTCCAGCCAGGGTGGCGGCTCGAAGGACACTTGGGTCCTGGCCGATTCCCCGCAGGTTCCCGTCGAAGTGATCCCGCGGCCCACCATCGCAGTCCGTGAGCGGGTTTCGGTCTGGCCGGTGGAGAGCAACTGGCGCGACAGCCAAAAAGAGCAGCAGCAACAGCAGATTTCTGACGCGCAGGAGGTAACCGCGAATGCTTAGCCGTATTGCCGAGTCACTGTTTTGGATCGGCCGCTACGTGGAACGGGCCGACGGCACCGCCCGGATCCTCGACGTCCACCTCGAGCGGCTCAACCATCTGCCCATGGAGGAACAGCGCAGCGTCGCGCAGGAACTCCTCGCCGTCATGGGTGCCCGTGCGCAGAATGAGGATTTCGGCCTGCCCGAACTGCTCAACGCCCTCGCTTACGACAAGCAGAGCGCCACGTCCATTGCCGGTTCCCTCGGCGCGGCCCGGGAAAACGCCCGCCGCGCCCGCGAGACCGTCTCCTCCGGACTCTGGGAGAGCCTGAACACGACCTACTACGGGCTGAACCAGCACCGCAAGGACGTGGTGGGCACCTACCGGTTCTGCAACTGGGTCCTGGAACGCACCGCCATGGTCAGCGGCCTGGCCGACACCACCGTCAGCCATGATGAGAGCTGGCAGTTCCTGGTCCTGGGCCGGTCCCTGGAGCGGGCCGACATGACCGCGCGCATGCTCTCCACCCGCGATGTCCTCTCGGCCGGCATGTCCTGGGTGAACATGCTCCGCTGCGCCGGCGCGTACGAATCCTTCCTCCGGACCCGGCGGGCGGCGTTCGGGGACCAGCACGCGGCCGAATTCCTGCTCCTGGACCGGCTGTTCCCGCGGTCCATCGTCTACGCCCTGCGCGACGCCGACGAGTGCCTGGCAAAGCTGGACCCCTCGGCCCAGCGCGTCGGCTTCATCAACGACGCCCGCAGGATTGTCGGCCAGGCCCGCACCTTCCTGGAGTTCCACCGCACCGATGACCTCATGTCGGAGCTGCCGGAGCACATGGAGCGTGTGCAAAAGGCGGTATCGCAGGCCTCGGATGCCATTTCCCGTAAGTACTTCAATCAGGCAGACGAGCTGGCCTGGGTGGGAGAAGTTTCATGACCCGGCTAAATATCGTCCACAAGACGGCCTACAAGTACAACAAACGCGTCACCCTGTCCTACAACGAGGCCCGGATGACCCCGCTGACCGACCCGCAGCAGGTGGTCCTGGAGTCCTCCATGAAGGTCTCGCCCTCGCAGGCGGCCATGAGCAGCTACCGCGACTACTGGGGCACCCGCGTAACGGCCTTCGACATGCAGATGCCGCACGAGCACCTCGAAGTCCTGTCCACCACCACCGTTGAGGTGCACCGGGTCGAGAAAATCGCCGCCGAAGCCGACATCGTCGGGTGGGACGTACTGGCGGCCCCGGAGACCCTCAACCAGTTCAGTGACTGGATCCCGCAGTCCCAGCTGACCGGGCCGGGCTCCGAGGTGCTCGCCATCGTTCCCGGGGTAGTGGAGGGAAAAACGCCGCACGAGGCGGCCATGGCAGTGTTTGCCTGGATGCGGGGCGAAATGACCTACATGAGGGGCTCCACTGGCGTCACCACCAACGCCGAGCAAGCCTGGAACCAGCGCCAAGGCGTCTGCCAGGACCTGGCACACCTCGCCATCGGCTCGCTGCGCAGCTGCGGCATCCCGGCCCGCTACGTTTCCGGCTACCTGCACCCCCGTTCGACGGCGGATCTCGGCGAGACAGTTGCCGGCCAATCCCATGCGTGGCTGGAGTGGTGGGACGGCGATTGGCGGAGCTGGGACCCGACCAACCACAAACCGGCGGGGGATTTCCACGTCACTGTGGCCCGGGGCCGCGACTACCGCGACGTGCCGCCGCTCAAGGGCATCCTGTCCGGCGGCGGGGGATCGGCCCTCAGCGTCAGCGTGGAGATCACCCGCCTGGCCTAAACCGCGCCGCGCTCCCAGTTGCCCCGTCAGACCAGTTGCCCTGTCAGATCGGGCTGCCCTGAGCAGCCCGATCTGGTAGCGCAAGCTGTGTTGTGGGGGTTTGTCTATTCGAGGCCGGAGCGGGTGGAGTCGTCCAGCGGAGTCCACCACGTCTGCGGCGGCACCACTTTGAAACGGCGCCCGGTGACGGTGTCCGGCGTGATCCGGACGAAGTGTTCCTTTTGTCCGGCCTGCCACGGGAACAGCAATAGGCCCACCGTGTCCATGACTTCCTGCGGGTTCTGCACCGGCGCGGCCTGGCCCTTGACCACGACACTCCAGGCGACTCCAGTGCCTGCGTCCACGCCATCGGCCTCCAACGCCACCGGCGTGTCGCCAGTGGCCGCCTGCAGCTTGGTGCCCTGGGCGGTCCGGAAGACCAGCGTGCCGTGGTCCACTTTGTAGTTGAGGGGGAAGATGTCGGGGTGATCGTCCACCCAGACCGCCAGCCGGCCGACCGAGACGCTACGCAATAACTGCCAGCATTCGTGGTGGTCCAGGTTTTCCACCGTGTGGGCCTGGTCCCTGGACTCGTGACTGCCCGGGCTCGAATCAGTACTCATGACGGCGAGGGTACGCCGCCGGGGCTGAGGGCGGCTAGGGCAAATGGTCCCAGCCGCCGGTTTAAAACCCTGAAGCCTAAGGCTTTCCTGAGTGGTTCGCTGTATTCTGGCATAGGACGGTCAGCGTCGACACGGGCCGGAGCGAGTGGGGGCAATGACATGCATTCAACGGGTGAAGGTTCAGGCCATGCCGTATCCGAGCCAAACCCCGTGGTTGAGGAACTGCTGAAGGGGTTCGGCGCCCGGGCAGAAGAGCTGCTCCAATCCAAGGAACGCATGGCGGGCCTGTTGGAAGCGGTCGTGGCCCTGACCGAGGACCTGAGCTTGGATGCCGTCTTGGAACGCGTGGTGGAATCTGCCTGCCGGTTGTTGCGTGCACGGTTTGGTGCCCTGGGTGTCATCGGTGATGACCACGCGCTGAGCCACTTCATCACTGTCGGGATCGACGGCGAACTGGCGCGGAAGATTGGTCCGCTGCCGACAGGCCACGGCGTCCTCGGCCTCCTGATTACAGATCCCCGGCCGCTTCGGCTGCATGATCTGAGCAAGCACGCTGAAGCCTACGGGTTCCCCGCACACCACCCTCCCATGCAGTCCTTCCTGGGGGTCCCGGTCCGGGTCCGGGAGGTGGCGTTCGGGAACCTCTACCTCACGGAAAAAGAAGGCGGGGAAGACTTCACCGCCGAGGACGAGGCCTTGGCCGTCGCGTTGGCGGCCGCCGCCGGTGTTGCCATTGAAAATGCCCGGCTTTATGACGATGCCCGCCGCAGGGCCCGCTGGCTGGAAGCTTGCATGGACGTCTCCGGGCTGATGCTGAGCACGGACCGCGACTACACCTCGGGCGGCCTGGACCCGATTGCCGGCCGGGCGCTCCAGGAGTCCGCGTCCGATCTCGCCCTGCTGGTGGCTCCCGCCGCCAACGGCGTTGCGCACGTCGTTATCGGAGTTGCCGGGGAGCGGGGCACGGCGTTTTCCGGAAGGTCATTGCACCTGGAATCAGGACTCCTTGATAGTGTCCTCGAAGGCGGTGAGCCGGTGCTTTTCGACGATGCGTCGGAAGTGGTCGGGGAGGTCGACGCCGGCGTCACCGGGCCTCTCTTGGCAGTGGCACTGAGCACCCAGGGCGCCCACCACGGCCTCCTGCTGCTGGCACGGAGAAAGGATTCGGTCCGCTACACCCGGACCGACATGGAGATGGGGGCCGTCTTCGGCTCCCACGTGGCCCTCGCCTTGGAACTATCCAGGGTGCACCGCCTCCGCGAGGAGCTCCTGGTCTTCACGGACCGCGACAGGATCGCCCGGGACCTGCACGACCTCGTCATCCAGCGGCTGTTCGCCGCCGGGCTGAGCGTGCAGAGCCTCACCCGGTTCACGAAGGACGACTTGGCGTGGGAGCGCATCCACCTCATCACAGGTGAACTCGACGAGGCGATCCGCAGCCTGCGCGACACCATTTACTCACTGAAGAGCAATATCGCCGATACAGAATTGCTCAGCGGACGGATCCGTCGGGTCACGCGAAGTTCGGCGAAATCCATGCCATTCGCGCCGCGCCTGACCATCACGGGACCCGTGGATGCTGTGACGCCGGACAAGGCCGACAACGTCGTGGCTGTGGTTTCTGAGGGGCTCAGCAACGCCATCCGGCACTCCGGGGCGGATACCATCTCGGTTTCGGTCGCCGTGGTCAAGGGCCGGGTGACGGTGGTGATCAGGGACAACGGCGCCGGATTCGCCCAACCCGGAAAACGCAATGGGCTGAGCAATCTCGAGGACCGGGCACGCATGCTCGACGGCGAATGCATCATCACGAGCGCGCCCGACGCCGGTACCAGCCTGGAATGGTCCGTGCCCATCTAGCCGTGCCCCTCCGGCCGACGCCGTCGGAGGCTATTTGGGCGCGGACGCTACCGGACGCTATGCGGCCGGGTCCCGTCGCCGGCTGTGGCGCCGGAGGCCACGGGAAACGCCGGGCTGGCGATGAAGACAGCAGCCTGGGTGCGTCGTTCGAATCCGAGCTTGGCCAGCAGCGAGGACACATAGTTCTTGACGGTCTTTTCCGCCAGGAACATTTCGGCGGCAATTTGCCGATTGGTCAGTCCGCCGCCCACCAGCTCCAAGACCTTGCGTTCCTGGGGCGTGAGGGATGAGGTGCGCGGGTCAACTTCCTCGGCCTCCACCAGGCTGTCCACGACGCCGGCGGCGACGCCTTCTTCAAAGAGGGTCTCGCCCGCTGCTGCCCGCCGCAGAGCGCCGATCAGGTCCGTGCCGCCGATTTCCTTGAGCACATATCCCCGCGCACCGGCCAGGACAGCGCCGCGCAGGGCCTGCTCGTCGTCGAAGCTCGTCAGGATGATGCAGTTCAAGGACGGGTCCACCGACCGCACGTCCCGGCAGACCTCAATGCCAGTTCCGTCCGGTAGGCGGGCATCCAGCACACAGACATCGGGGTGCAGTGCGGGAATCCGGCGGGTCGCCTCCACCGCGGATCCGGAACTGCCGACCACCACGAAGCCCTCGCCCTCGAGGAGTTCCTGCAGCCCCCGTCTGACAAGTTCGTGGTCATCAAGGATAAAGACGCGGATCACCGCCTGCACGCCATCGGCGGCAGTGAGACCTGCGTCTGCCCAGGCAATCATGGTTCTCCCGTCCGGCCGCTTTTCAGGACCGCTCGAAACTGTGTTCTCTGAATTCTGTGGTTCATTGAACTCTGTGCTTCATTGAATTCTGTGGTTCATTGACTTACCCCAGCCTCTGCCATTCTTGTGCACTGCGGCGCCACGGACAAGGGTCATTATGCCCAGCGGGCCGCCTCCGGCCGCTGCGCTGGGACTTATCGGAACGCGGGCTGGTGTGCTTGCATGACTTTTGGCCCCATGCCGGGCCCGACGGCGGCCCGCTTCAGCCAGGGGTGAGGACGCAGAACTCGTTGCCCTCCGGGTCGGCGAGGCAGACCCACGGAACATCGCCCTGGCCGACGTCGGCGTCAGTGGCGCCCAGAGCCCGCAGCCGGGCAACCTCTGCCGCTTGATCATCACCGGGGTACGGCATCAGGTCGAGATGGACACGACCACATACGGTCTTCAGGGCGGGCATGCGAAGGAACTCCAGATACGGCCCGACGCCCTTGGCCGAACGCAGCCTGGCATGATCGTCGTTCACCTCGTGTAGGGTCCAGTCCGTCGCCTCGGCCCAGAACCGGGCCATGGCCCGCGGATCCTCACAGTTGACCACCACGGCGCCGATCGGCCCAGTGTCCCGGTAGATCGTCCTCGGCTCCAGCACCCGGAACAGGTTGCCCTCCGGGTCGGCCAGAGCCGTCCATGGCACATCACCTTGGCCCACGTCGGCGGGCGTCGCACCGAGCTTCAACAGGTGCGCCACCAGCTCCGCCTGATGGGCCGCAGAATTACTGGCGAGGTCGAGATGCGCGCGGTACCTCACCGTTTCGGGGTCCGGGACAGTGACGACATCGACGCAGACGGCGACGGGGTCCGGCCACGCGAAGACCACGGGCTCAACATTGGTCACGCCGGGTCCCTCGCTGGAAACACCCCAGCCGAGCGCGTCCGCCCAGAACCGGCCGAGCGCTATGTCATCCCGGGCCTTGAAATTCACCTGAACAAGTCGCAGCGCCATACCGCCTGACCCTACCCCAGGTAACACCCGCTATGGGGCAAGCCCTATTATTCAAACGAGGCGCGGCGCTGGTCCGAGGGGCGGGTGGTCCACACATCGGGCCGGTTGACCTTGAAGCGTCGTCCGGTCAGCGCCTTGGGAGCTACACGCACGTAATACGGTTTGTCTCCGGGCTGCCATGGTTCCAAGAGCAGGGCGTCCGCCGCGTCCTTGTCCGCCTGGTTCTCGATCAGTTCGGCTTCGCCGCGCGCCATCACGCTCCAGGCCGACTCGTCGGGGGCGTCGTAGCCGTCGATCTCGAATGCCACCGGCTTGCCCGTGATGGCGCCCCACAGTTTCGTGCCGCCGGCTGTGCGGAAGACAATCGTCCGCCGCTCCAGCACGAAGTTCACCGGGAAGATCTCCGGATGGCTGTCCACGATCAGCGCCACGCGTCCCACGATTTGGGCATCGAGCAGCTCCCAGCATTGGTCGATGGTCAGCGAGTGGTCCGGCGGGGGAGTGATGGTGTCCATGGGGAGCAGGTTACACCTGTCACCACGGACTGGGCTTGTAGTCCTTCAGGAAGACGCCGTACTGGTCCTCGCCGGACTCGCCCGTCACGATGGGGTCATACACGCGGGCAGCGCCGTCAACCAGGTCCAAGGGCGCGTGGAATCCCTCTTCCATAAGCCGGACTTTGGTGTAGTGCGGCCGCTCGTCCGTGATCCAGCCAGTGTCCACGGCCGTCATGAGGATGCCGTCGGCGTCGAGCATTTCCTGGGCGCTGGTCCGGGTCATCATGTTCAGCGCGGCCTTGGCCATGTTCGTGTGCGGGTGCCCCGGGCCCTTGTAGGCGCGGGAGAACTGGCCTTCCATGGCGCTGACATTGACGATGTACTTCCGCCGCGCGGTGGAGCGCTTCATGGCGCCGCGCAGCCGGCTGACCAGCAGGAACGGAGCCGTCACGTTGCACAGCTGCACTTCGAGCATTTCCAGCGGATCCACTTCGTCCAGCACCTGGGTCCAGCTGTTGATCGTAGCGAGGTCCGGGACCAGACCGCCGGCGTCGATTGCGGTGCCGGAGGCAATGCGTTCCAGCGACGCGGAACCCGTGGACAAGGCCAGGGACGTGATTGCGTCCCCGGCCAGTACGGGATGGTCCAGCACGCTGCTGGCGAGGGCAAGCGGGTGCTTGTCGTGGGCGTGGCCGAACGTGACGAGCTCCGGGCCGCCGTTGGCAGCCTGGAGGGCGGCCGGCAGCGGCTCGTCCTCGGCGTCGACGAGGGGCTTGTAGGCGTTGCCGGAGCGCCGCACAGTCTGGGCCGCGTTGTTGATGATGATGTCCAGCGGCCCCGCGGCGTCGAGGGAATCCGTCAGGGCCATCACCTGGGACGGGTCGCGGAGGTCGATGCCCACGATCCGGAGCCGGTGCAGCCAGTCGGCGCTGTCCTCCATGGCGGCGAAGCGGCGGGCGGCGTCCTTGGGGAACCGGGTGGTGATGGTGGTGTGGGCGCCGTCCCGGAGGAGCCGGAGCGCGATGTACATGCCGATCTTGGCCCGGCCGCCGGTCAGCAGGGCCCTGCGGCCGGTCAGGTCGGTGCGGGCGTCGCGTTTGCTGTGGCTGAACATGGCGCACTCGGGGCACAGCTGGTGATAGAAGGCGTCAACCTGGGTGTAGTGCTGCTTGCAGATGTAGCACGGCCGGGACCTGAGGAGGTGGCCGGCGATCTCCCCGGTCGCGGACGTGGCGAGCTTGTTGCCTCGCGTCTCGTCGTCGATCCTGTCGGGGGCCGCTGTCGCCGTCTGGGCGATCACGGCGCGGTCCGCTTCGGCGATCTCATCGCGTTTGCTGACCCGCCGGTGGCGCTTGACGGCTTTGAACATTTTCCCGGTGGCGCGGCGCACTGAAACGTAGTCCGGGTGCTCCTCGTCATAGGCGTGGATCGTGTTCAGGACCTTCAGGCAGGCCTGGATTTCCTCCGGGGTCAGATCGGCAGGGCCGGCCCCGGCGAGACCAGACTCGGCAGGGGGAAGATCGGAGGACAGATCGGGGGAGCTCATTGCCCTAATTTTACAGGGTGCGGGGAGCCCGGCCTGACGCGGTGCCGGGCCCCCGCGTGCCTATGCCGTGGGCGATTGCTTGGCCGGTGCGTCCGCGCCGACTGCGGCGGCCTGCACGTCCGCGACCTTGTCCACGGACTCCCGCAGTTCGGGCCAGCTTTCCGTGGCAGTGCGGACGGCATCGGGGACCAGGCGCAGGTTGGCCGCGGAGAGCGCCCGTTCCGCATCGCTGGGATCCGGGACAAGCTGCCCCTTGGACAGAACTGTGATCCCGGAATCGGTGACCTTGAACCCGCGGGCGCGGTCCAGTTCGGGGTCGAGCCCGATCGCGGCCCCGGCCGGAACCTTGACGTTCTTGTCGATGATGGCGCGTTTGATGACTGCGCCTTCGCCGACATTGACCTTGTCCATCAGGACCGAGTCCAGGACCCGGCTCGAGGTGCTGACATAGACGTCGTTGGAGAGCACGGACCCCTCCACGATGCCGCCGGAGACGACGACGCCGCTGGCCACGATGGAATCCAGTGCCGTGCCCACGGTGTTGGACTTCCCGCGGACAAACTTGGCCGGCGGGGAGATGGTCTGGCGGGTGTAGATCGGCCACTCGGAGTTGTAGAGGTTGAAGACCGGAACGGGGGAGATCAGGTCCATGTGGGCATCATAGAACGAATCGATGGTGCCGACGTCGCGCCAGTAAGTGCGGTCCCGCTCGGTGGATCCGGGGATGTCGTTGAGGGTGAAGTCGTAGACGCCGGCCTCGCCCTGGTTCACGAAATAGGGAATGATGTCCCCGCCCATGTCGTGCTTGGTGTCGAGCCGCTCGGCGTCAACGTGGAGGGCTTCGATCAGGGCGTCAGCGTCGAACACGTAGTTGCCCATCGATGCCAGGAACTGGCTGGGGTCCGCCGCGAGGCCGGGCGTCGACGACGGCTTCTCGACAAACGCGGCAATCTTCTCCGGATTGTCCGCATCCGTTTCGATCACGCCGAACTGGTCCGCCATGTGCAGCGGCTGGCGGACGGCGGCGACAGTGGCTTTGGCCCCGCTGGCGACGTGCTGCGCCACCATCTGGGAGAAGTCCATCCGGTAGACGTGGTCTGCGCCGACCACGACGACGATGTCGGGATTGGCGTCATGAATGAGGTTCAGGGACTGATAGATGGCGTTGGCGCTGCCGAGGAACCAGCTCTTGCCCACGCGCTGCTGGGCCGGGACCGAGGCCACATAGTTCCCCAGTTGGGTGGACATGCGCCACGTTTCTGAAATGTGCCGGTCAAGGCTGTGGGACTTATATTGCGTCAACACCACAATTTGCAGATAGCGGGAATTGACAAGATTTGAAAGGGCAAAGTCTATAAGCCGGTAGCTTCCGGCAAACGGGACACCAGGCTTGGCCCGGTCCGCCGTCAACGGCATGAGCCGGTTTCCCTCGCCACCTGCGAGGACAATTGCCAAAACTCTCTTTTGATGCGGCATGGTGATCGCTCCTGAACGCCTTCGTTACTCCCCAATACAGTCCGGTATGCCCGAACGTCTTCACACTAGATCAGTTCCACCGTAACGACTACCTTGGTGCATGTGCGAATAGATATTGTGACCAAAGAATTCCCGCCGGAAATCTACGGCGGCGCCGGGGTCCACGTGGCCGAGCTCAGCAGGGTGCTGGCCCAACGCGTGGACCTTCAGGTGCGTGCCTTCGGCGCGCCCCGCGAGCCCGGGTATCACGGAGCGACCGTCACGTCGTATTCCGTGCCCGAAGACCTGGGCTCAGCAAACGCCGCTATCCAGACCCTCGGGGTGGACCTGAGAATCGTTCCGGATATAGCCGGCGCGGACCTGGTCCACTCCCACACCTGGTATGCCAACATGGCCGGACATATCGCGTCGCTGCTCCACGGCATCCCGCATGTCCTCAGCGCCCACAGCCTGGAGCCGCTGCGCCCGTGGAAGGCCGAGCAGCTCGGTGGCGGATACGCGGTGTCCTCGTGGGTGGAAAAGTCCGCCTACGAGGCCGCTGCCGCCATCATCGCCGTCTCGGAAGGGATGCGCCAGGACATCCTGCGCAGCTATCCGGACGTTGACCCGGCCAAGGTCAAGGTGGTCCACAACGGCATCGACGTCAGCCAGTGGAACCGGGACGAATCTGATGACATCATCCGTCCGCTCGGGATCGATCCGGAGCGCCCCAGCGTTGTTTTTGTCGGCCGGAACACCAGGCAGAAGGGCGTACCGTACCTGCTGCGGGCCGCCGCCAAGCTCCCGGCCGACGTCCAGCTGGTGCTGTGCCTCGGTGCCGCGGACACTCCGGAGCTGGCGGCCGAGACGGCACGCCTGATCGAGGAACTCCAGAGCCAGCGCAGCGGCGTGATCCTGATCGAGCGGATGCTGCCCCGCAACGAGGTCATCCAGGTGCTCAGCCACGCGACCGCGTTCGCGTGCCCGTCCATCTACGAACCGCTGGGCATCGTCAACCTGGAGGCGATGGCGTGCGGCGCTGCCGTGGTGGCCAGCGCCACCGGCGGTATTCCGGAGGTCGTCGAGCACGGCAAGACCGGACTGCTTGTTCCGATCGAGCAGGTCACGGACGGCACCGGCATCCCCTTGGACCCGGAGAAGTTCGTCACCGACTTCGCCGAGGCCCTCATCGAAGTGGTGTCCGATCCCGCCCGGGCGCGCGCCATGGGCGAAGCCGGCCGGCGCCGGGCCGAGGAGCACTTCTCGTGGGAATCCATCACGGAGACTACGCTCGAGGTTTACCGCTCGGTGCTCAACAAGGACTCCTGACCCGCGTCCAAACGGCAGTACGACGACCGCGCCGCGCCGGCTGAGGGGGCGGCGCCGTCGTCGTATTCGGCTGGGTCAGACGCTGCGGGTATTAGTGCTGCGGGCATTAATGCCAGTGGCTTTTGTGGCGTGGGCCTTTGCGGCCTGGGCCGCGCGGGCGAGAAGGATCTTTTCGTCCAGGGGTGCCTGGCCGCTGGCCCGCTGCTTCCGGAAGTAGTCCCGGGCCTCGTCCTGGCGGACCTTCTCCGCGCCGGTGGAGATCTCAGCGCGGAGGTGCTCCGGCCCGTATCCGAAGGCATCCACGAGGTCGAGGGCATGCGGGCGGATCTTCACGAGCAGGCGGTTGATGTATTCGCCCACGGTGCGTCCGCGCTGCATCGAGAGCCTGCCGTTCATGAGGTACCAGGACAGGTTCTTCTCGATGAGGGACAGGCCGAACAGATCACGCAGCCACGTCAGGACCTTGTGCGTGCCCGGGTCTGTCACTTTCCCGAGCGCCTCCGTAAAGGCTTCCCACTGCAGCAGCTCCGCATGAGCCTGGGCGGCTTCGATGAGTTCGTGCTGATGCGCGTTGAACAAGGCGGCGCCCTGCTGCTGAGGGAGCCTGTTCGCGCCCTTGAGGGCTGCGGCCACCTCCGCGACCATGGTCTGGACGCGGTCCGTCAGCAGAGTCCGCTGGCTCGCTTCGTCTTTGATCGCCAGGGCCGCCTTCTGCACTGATCCGGTGTCCGCCACGAACTGTGCGACGCCGCGCAGTCCGGTGCGGTGGATCGCGACACCGGTGGCCTGGCCCACGACGTAGCGGGCCAGTACGCCGAAGTTCACGGTGCGGAATTCCTTGGCGTAGTCGGCCAGCAGGCGCTTCGCGACCAGCTGCAACAGGACGGTGTTGTCGCCTTCGAAGGTGGCGTACACGTCGAGGTCGGCGCGAAGCGACGCGAAACGGTTCTCGATCAGGAATCCGGCGCCTCCGCAGGCCTCGCGGCATTCCTGCAAGGTGTCCAATGCGTGCCAGGTGCTGAGTGGCTTGAGTGCCGCGGCCAGGGTCTCGAGGTCCTGGCGGTCCTGGTCTGTGTCGTGGCGGCCGGAGAAGACGTCGTCGAACTTCTGCAGGAGCTGCTCGCTGGCGAAGCTCGCGGCGTACGTCGTGGCCAGGCGGGTGAAGAGCCGGCGCTGGTGCCGCTGGTAGTCCAGCAGGACTTCCTCGTCGGTCTGGGACGAGGCATTGAACTGGCGGCGTTCGGTGGCGTACTGGATGGCAGTTTTCAGCGCGAGTTTCGACGCCGTCACGGCGGCGCCGTCGAGGGAGACCCGGCCCTGGACCAACGTGCCGAGCATGGTGAAGAAGCGGCGGCCCGGGCTGGCGATGGGGGAGGTGTAGTTGCCTTCAGGGTCCACGTCGCCGTAGCGGTTCAAGAGGTTGGTGCGGGGGATCCGGACGTTCGTGAAGTGGAGCCGGCCGTTGTCGATGCCGTTCAGTCCGCCCTTTACGCCGTCGTCCTCGCCGCCGATGCCCGGCAGGAATTCCTTGGTCGCGGGGTCCCGGAGGTCCATGTAGAACGCGTGCACGCCGTGGTTGACGCCCTTTGTCACCAGCTGGGCGAATACGACGGCGGCCAGGCCGTCGGTGGCGGCGTTGCCGATGTAGTCTTTCCACGCGGCCCGGAACGGCGTGTGGACCACGAATTCCCCGGTGGCGGGGTCGTAGGTGGCGGTGGTGGCAATGCTGGCCACGTCGGAACCGTGGCCGGTCTCGGTCATGGCGAAGCAGCCCGGGATGTCCAGGCTCATGATGCCGGGCAGCCACTTCTCGTGGTGTCCGGCGGTGCCGAGGTGGTTCACTGCGGAGCCGAACAGGCCCCACTGGACTCCGGCTTTGATCTGCAGCGAAGGGTCGGCGATGACCAGCTCCTGGAAACCGGCCACGTTCCCGCCGTGATCATCCGCGCCTCCTACCGACGTGGGGAATGCGCGGTGCACGGCGCCGTTGTCCACCAGGATCCTGAGCTGTTCGAACGCGCGTTGGCGATGCTCGGTGTGGGTCAGGCCCTCGATCTTGTGCAGTTCCGGGAGCCCGGCGAGGGCCCTGGACTTCAGCCGGATGTCCGCCCACTTGCCGAGCAGTTGTTCGCCAAGGGCCGGGACGTCGACGGCGGGCGCCTCGGGGGAACCGGGTTGGGCGCCGGAACGGCCGGCTGTTGTCCTCGCTGCCGGCGTCGTGGTGGGGCGAGCCACGTTGCCCGTCCTGCGGTCGGCTGGTTCAGTGCGGTCGGCTAGTTCAGTCATGTCGTTTCCTTCTGTGGTTCTGACAATCTGTAGTGCTGATAATTCAAAGTGCTGACGATTTAGTTCGTAGGCGGGCCGGAGCCGCCGCTACAGCGTGCCCCGGCCTGCCGTGCCCTGGCCTGCCGTGTCCGCCGGCGACTGGTCCGCCGGTGACTGCAGCTCGGGGGCGATGCCGAAACAGAGCCAGTCCGTGATCTGCCGCGCCATGGCTTCCTGGTCCGGCCTCTTGGGCCCCGGCGGGCTGGCGAGCCATTGCTCTCCGGCGTTCCGAACCAGGCCGATCGCGGCATTGGGCCAGTAGCCGATCACGGCTTCTTTGTCCTGGCCGCCGCCCAGATGGCTGCGCATGGGCCGGGCAATCATGTCGCTGATGGCAGCGAAGAAGTGGCTCAATGCGCCGGCTGTGGAAGTGGACGGATCGGCGGTATCCGCTTCGCCGGGGGCGTGGCGCGTGACGAAGGTGTAGACATTCGGGCTGGTCTCGGCCATCTGCAGGTAGGCGGACACCATGGCGAACAGGCCTTCGCGGGGCGTCTCGGCGCCCTGGGCCGCCTCCTGGATGCGCCGCTGCATCTGGCTCAGGACCACTTCGCCCACGGCCTGCTGGAGTCCGGCTTTGTCGCCGAAATACCGGTAGAAAACGGACTTTGAGGTTCCCGCCGCCGCGGCAATGTCCTCCATCGACGCGTCACTGCCAAGGGCGTGCACCGCCCTCCGGGCCGACTTGATGAGCTCCCGCCGCCGCTCCTCGCGGTGGGACTGCCAGCGGGAAGCGCGGCCGTCGACGGCGGCCTGCCCGGCGCGCGGAGTGTCGTTGAGGATGTTCACGATACCAAGCGTATCAGGTACGCTAGGTATCGGTAATCGCTTTGATCGAAGGAGACAGCCCATGTCCGTCAACGGACCGTCAGTGCCACGCCCCCAACCAGCCGCAGCTCCAGCGGCCGGAACCTCCGCCGCGACTTCCGCCGTGGAGGCGGCCACGCAGGCCGCAGCAGGGAAGGAGCAGCGCGGCGGCGCGGCTTCGGCGCAGCTCCGCAGGGCCGTGGTGGTGGGCGGCAACCGCATCCCGTTTGCCCGGACCGGCGGCGCGTACACCAAGTCCTCGAACCAGGACATGCTCACCGCCGCTTTGGACGGACTGATCGCCCGCTTCGGACTTCAGGATGAACGGATCGGGGAAGTCGCGGCCGGCGCCGTGCTCAAGCACTCCCGCGACTTCAATCTCACCCGGGAGGCCGTGCTCGGCTCGGCCCTCTCCGCCGAGACCCCGGCATACGACCTCCAGCAGGCCTGCGCGACCGGCCTGGAAACGGTGCTCGGCCTGGCGAACAAGATCAAGCTGGGTCAGATCGATTCGGCGATCGCCGGCGGTGTCGACTCCGCCTCTGATGCCCCCATTGCCGTCAGCGAGGGACTCCGCGAGGTGCTCCTTGACCTCAACCGTGCCAAGACCGTGTCCCGGAAGCTGCAGGTCCTCAGCCGGCTCCGGCCCAAGGACCTGGCTCCCGATGCCCCGAACACGGGGGAGCCGCGAACCGGCCTGTCGATGGGAGAGCACCAGGCGCTGACCACCGCACAGTGGCAGATCACCCGCGAGGCCCAGGATGAGCTCGCCTTCAACAGCCACCGCAATCTTGCCGCGGCCTACGACGCCGGCTTCTTCGATGACCTCCTGACCCCCTACCGGGGACTGAGCCGGGACTCCAACCTGCGCGCCGATACCAGCCTGGAGAAACTGGCCACCCTCAAGCCCGTGTTCGGCAAGAACCTGGGCGCCGCAGCGACAATGACGGCCGGGAACTCCACGCCGCTGACCGATGGCGCCTCCACCGTGCTGCTTGCCTCCGAGGAATGGGCCGACGCCCACGACCTCCCCAAGCTGGCCGCGGTTGTCGACGGCGAGGCGGCGGCGGTCGACTTTGTCCACGGCAAGGATGGGCTGCTCATGGCGCCGGCGTTCGCGGTGCCCCGGCTGCTCGCACGCCACAATCTCACGCTCGCGGACATCGACTTCTTCGAGATCCATGAGGCTTTCGCCGGCACGGTGCTGAGCACTCTTGCCGCTTGGGAGGACGAGGAATTCGGCCGCACCCGTCTTGGCCTGGACGGCGCCTTCGGCAGCATCGACCGGACCAAGCTGAACGTCAACGGCTCGTCGCTGGCCGCCGGACATCCGTTTGCCGCCACCGGCGGCCGGATCGTTGCGTCGCTGGCCAAAATGCTGCACGCCCAAGGCCAGGTCAACGGGCGCCCGGCCCGCGGGCTGGTGTCCATTTGCGCAGCCGGCGGCCAGGGCGTCGTCGCAATCCTCGAAGCACTCTAAGGAGAACCGGATGAGCGACAAGTACACCCGGTTCGTCAGCCACGGACTCGGCAAGGACATCGCCCAGCGACTCGGCCTCCCGCAGCCGGTAGCCCTCCGGCGGCACGAGCCCGGGCGCCCCCTCATCGAAGGGCCAGTCCTGGTCCAGGGGTCAACCGGCAGCGCCGACGAGCTCGCCG
Source organism: Arthrobacter sp. 05T420 (assembly GCF_056396305.1). Classification (NCBI taxonomy): domain Bacteria; kingdom Bacillati; phylum Actinomycetota; class Actinomycetes; order Micrococcales; family Micrococcaceae; genus Arthrobacter; species Arthrobacter sp. 05T420. The sequence continues at coordinate 151,855 of NZ_JBFTLG010000003.1, forward strand.
CCACGCTCCTGGCCTGGAACCTCGACGTCCGCCGCCACGCGATACCCAAGGAGAACCTCGGCGCCATCATCTTGGTGCTGGACGAACTGGCCCATCCCAGCGACCTCGAGAAACCGGTGCTCACTGCCGCCACCTCGCTGCGTGATCTCGCACCGAACGCCCGCGTCATCACGGTGTCCCGCACCGCAGACTCCGCGGAGCCGGCAGCGGCAGCCGCCCGGCAGGGCGTGGACGGCCTCCTGCGGTCTTTGGCGAAGGAACTGCGGGCCGGCGCCACCGGCAACGGCATCCTGCTCGCGGACGCCGCACGGACCACCAGTCCCGCAACGCTCGGGGCGTTGAGGTTCTTCCTGTCGGGCCGCTCGGCGTTTGTGGACGGGCAGTTCCTGACGGTCAGCTCCGGCGCCGGGCAGTTGCCCGACGACGTCGATAAGCCGCTGGCCGGCAAGGTGGCCGTGGTGACTGGCGCCGCCCGGGGAATCGGGGCCGCGATCGCCCGCACGCTGTACCGCGACGGCGCCACCCTCATCCTCGTCGACATCCCGGCAGCCGGGGACCACCTGGCCGAGGTGGCCAACGAGGTCCACGGTACGGCCCTGCAGCTGGACATCAGCCGCAACGACGCCGGCCAACGGATCATCGACCACGCCGCGGCACGGCACGGCCGGCTGGACATCATGATCCACAATGCCGGCATCACCCGGGACAAGCTCCTGGCCAACATGAACGCGGGCCGCTGGAATTCCGTGATCGCCGTCAACGTCGCCGCGCAACTGCGGATCAACGAGGCCCTCCTGGCTTCGGAGCACCTCGGCGACGCGCCCCGGATCGTGTCCGTGGCCTCCACGAGCGGGATCGCCGGAAACCGCGGCCAGACCAACTATGCCGCGTCCAAAGCCGGCGTGATCGGCATGGTGCGCGCCACAGCGGCGCTGATCGGCGAGCGCGGCGGCTCCATCAACGCCGTCGCTCCCGGCTTCATCGAAACGGAGATGACCGCCAGGATCCCCTTCGCCACCCGCGAAGTGGCGCGCCGGCTCAATTCCCTTCAGCAGGGCGGCCAGCCGGGCGACGTCGCCGAGGCCATCGCGTTCCTCGCCAGCGACGCCGCGGGTGGGATTTCCGGCGAGGTGCTGCGCGTCTGCGGGCAGAACCTGGTGGGCGCATGACCGGATCCCAGACCGTCATCCTGGGCGAGATGCCGTCGCTGTCCAAGCTCTACCTCAATGCGGCGGCCGCGGCGGCACGGCGCAGGGTCCTGGGGACGCACGGCGGCACCGAACTGCCGGACTACACCCACGAGGTCCGTGGTGTGAAGGCCGGCGTCGCCAACCTGACGGCCTACCAGCACCTGATCGGTGAGAGCGCGAGCGACGTCCTCCCGGCCGGCTTTATCCATGCCCTCGCGTTTCCGCTGGCCATGAGCGTGATGAACCGGGACGATTTTCCGCTGCCCCTGCTGGGAATGATCCACCTGAGCAACAACGTGGTGCAGTCCGCGCCGGTCCTGTTCACCGAGCCCCTGGATATCCGGGCCCGGGTGGAGAACCTGCGCGGCCACCGGGCCGGCACCCAGTTCGATGCCGTGGCGGAGGTCCGCGCCGCAGGGCAGGACGCTGCCGGGCCGGACGTTGGCGGGCAGAGAGAAGTCCGCTGGCGCGGGGTCTCGACCTACCTGGCCAAGGGCGTGTTCCTGCCCGGGATCGACAAGCCCTCGGTGCCCGTGACGCCTGCGCCGTTCTCAGTTCCGGACCCCACGGCCCTGTGGCAACTTGGCGTCGACACCGGGCGGGCCTACGCCGCGGTGTCCGGCGACTTCAACCCCATCCACCTGAGCGTCCTGACTGCCAAGGCCTTAGGTCTGCGCCGCTCCCTTGCCCACGGCATGTACCTGGCATCGCGGGCTCTGGCCGACGTCGGCGCCGTCAGGGGGGACTCGTTCCGCTGGGACGTTGACTTCGAGGCTCCCGTGTTCCTGCCGGCCCGCGTGGCACTGGACATCAGCACGGCGCAGGCCGACAGCGGCGCCTGGCAGTGTTCCGACTACGTGGCGTGGAACCCGCTGTCCGGGCGCCGGCATTTCAGCGGGTCCGTCGCAGCACTGCCGTAGCCAGGCTCTCCGAGTCCGGTCACTTCGGCGGGAGCCGCCGTCGTCCGTTCCGCAGCGTTGCCTAGCTTGAGGGGGCGGTCGCCGGTTCAGCCTCTGGCCGGCCGGGTGTGGCCACCCGCACCATGCGGTGGAGGCTGAGGAGGATGGACTCCACCGCGCTCGGGGCGTCCTTGCTGTGCTGTTCGGAGGCAATCCGGGCGGTCAGTTCGTTGATTGTCGCGTCGGCGGAGCGGGCCAGCTCGGCCTGGCGTTCGGGCTTTTCCTCCTCCAGCGCACGCAGCACGTCGCCGACGGAGGCCATAGCGTCCCCCAGGGGCGCCGCCAAGTCGTCGGGGACCACGAACGGGGTGTCCTCGGCCCAGATGACATCCGAGAGCACCTGGGTCACGTCCTGGACGTGGAAGGTCAGCCGCTCGAGGTCCCGCAGGTTGCGGTAGTCGAGCTCTATGTCGCGCGGATGCAGGCGGCGGCGGGGATTGGCCTGGCGGCTCGCATCGGCCTTTTCGACGGCGAGGCGCACTGCACGGGCGTGCGCTGCGAGCTCCTCCGAACGGCGGGACCAATCCTGATGTTCCGGCGGCCAGCTTTCCTTGAGTGCCTTGCCCATGTCCCAGAGCTGTTGGGCGAGTGCCTGGCGGAGCTCCGCGATACTCAGGGCCGCAGCCCGGAAGTGCAGTGGCGGGAAGACCAGCAGGTTCACCACGATGCCGACCGTGACGCCGACGGCCATCTGGAAGAGGTACCCGAAGGAGAACGTGTCCGGATTATGGCCGCCGACCAACAGCACCAGGAGCGCCGCCGTCGGGATCCAGTCCCGGCCCGAGCCGATCCGCGGCAGCCCGGCCAGGACTACGCCCAGGCCCATAACCACCGCGACCGTCAGCGGAGTCGGCTGTCCCAGGCTGAACAGCATGAACGCCAGACCGACGCCGATCGCCAGGCCGACGAGGGTCTGCAGGCCCTGGCGCATGGATCCGGCCACGTTCTCGTACATGGCGACGAGGGCGCCAAGCGGGGCGTAGTACGGATACTCGGCGGCGGAGCCCGGCATGTACGGGGCGATCGCGAAGGCGATGCCGGCGGCCAGCGCCGCTTTCAGGGCCAGCTGGAGCCGGGGCCACAGCAGCGTCGCGGAAACAGCCCGGGACACATTCCGGGCCCACGTGCGCGGCAGGGAGGGCGGGCTGTCGGCTGTCTTTTCTGGAGTGAGCATCCCGGCTCACCCTAGGGCCGGGAGGTTGCTGCGACAAGTGGACAAAACCGGCCGCGGCGCCGCACGGCCCGTTCGACGCCGGTCAGGACGCGGCGCGGGCGGCCCGCCGCACCGCCGCGGACAGCCGCTGGGCCCGGCCCCCTGTCCTGCCCTCTTCGCTGCGGCGGGGCACATACCCGAACCCGAGGCCGTAGCCGGGATCCGCAAAGCCAAGGGCCGCGTTGGCGCCCTCGTGTCCGAACGCCAGATGACTGCCGAAGTTCCGTCCCGGCTGGGGTTTCATGAAGACCACGGCGAAGGCATTGTCCGAGCCGGAGCACCGGTCCAGTCCCCAGACCTGTTCCGCGGCCATGAGATCGATGGTGGCCGGGCTCAGGAACGCGGGACGGCCGTCCACCCCCGTTGTGGCGGCGGCATAGAGCCTGGCCAGCCCTTCGGCTGACCCCACGCCACCGGCGCTGCTCATTCCCGAGGCCCGCACAATGCGATGGTTGGGCAGCTCCATGATGGTGCTGACCGGCGCGTTACTGCCCAGGCCGTCGAGGCTGAGCGGATCCACCCACGGCTGGGCCGGGGCCGGATCGTAGAGCACCTCCCGGTATCGCGGTTCCTGGTCCTCGGGCAGGCCCAGGAAGAAGTCGATGCCCCACGGGTGGCGGATCCGCTGGTCGTAGAGTCCCTGGAGCGGCACCCCTGAGGTGCGCCGGCAAAGCTCCTCCATCAGGATCCCCATGGTCAGGGCGTGGTAGCCGAAGGCAGTGCCCGGGCGCCACAGCGGCGCCGAGGCCGCCAGCCGCCGAGCCGCGGCAGCCGTGGTGAACTCCGCCAGGGGAAAACCGCCGGCGACGCCGGGCAGCCCCGTCTGATGCGACAGGGCCTGCCGCACGGTGAGCCGGTCCTTGCCCTGGACGCCGAACTCCGGCCAATAGGACGCGACGGTCCGGTCCAGGTCGAGCCGGCCGTCCTGGACGAGGAGGGCGATGACAAACGCGGCGACTCCCTTGGAACAGGAATAGGTGCCCGTGATGTCGCCTGGCACCAAACCCGGGCCGCCGCACAGGTCCACCACCTTGGTGCCGCGGCAGTAGACGGACAGTTGCGCGCTGTAGCCCGGGTCATCGGACAGGAAAGAGTCGAAAAGCTCACGCACTTCAGCGAATTCGGGAGTGGCAAGACCAGCCGAGACGGACGGTGCTGAGGTGCCCACGGCTCCGGTGTCCGCGGAGCCGGTTGCCGTTCCCCACCCCGGCGCCGCGCCGGCCGCCGCCGGCATCAGGCTGCGCCGTGTCCCACGGCAACCTCTTCGCCGGCGCGGACCGGTCCGGGAGGCGTGCCGTCGCCGAACGGCCTGCCGCCCAACGCTTCGCGGCCGTGTTCCGAGAGCCAATTGCCCAGTTCAGGTCCGCGCGGGACCACGCCGGTGGGATTGATGTCCTCATGAACGATGTAGTAGTGCTCCTTGATCTGCACAAAGTCGGTGGTGTCACCGAACCCGGGCGTCTGGAACAAGTCGCGCGCGTAAGCCCACAGGACGGGCATCTCACTGAGTTTTTGCCGGTTGCACTTGAAGTGGCCGTGGTAGACGGCGTCGAAGCGGGCCAGCGTGGTGAACAGCCGGACGTCGGCCTCCGTGATGGTGTCGCCCACCAGGTAGCGTTGCCCGGCCAAGCGGTCTTCCAGCCAGTCCAGCGCCGTCCAGAGCCGATCATAGGCGGCGTTGTAGGCCTTCTGTGAACCGGCGAAGCCGCACCGGTAGACGCCGTTGTTCACCTCAGTGAAGACGCGCTTGTTGACGGCGTCGATCTCTTCCCGCAGGTGCTCCGGGTACAGCTCCGGTGCGCCGGCCCGATGATACTGCGCCCACTCGGTGGAAAAGTCGAGCGTGATTTGGGCGAAGTCGTTGGTGACTACCTGCCCGCTCGGGACGTCAACAATCGCCGGGACGGTAATCCCGCGGGGGTAGCCGGGGAAACGGCGGAAGTAGGCGTCCTGGATGCGCTCAATCCCGAGGATGGGGTCCCTGCCGTCGGGGTCGAGGTCGAAGGTCCAGGACCGGGCGTCGTGGGTGGGACCGGGCTGGCCGAGGGAGATGACCTCTTCCAGGCCGAGCAGCCGGCGCACGATCGCCGTGCGGTTGGCCCACGGGCAGGCACGCGCCGCGATGAGGCGGTAACGGCCAGGTTCCACCGGCCAGCCGGTCTCGCCGTTGCTGCCGGGGCCGCCTCCGCGGGTGATCCGGTCCTCAATGTAGTTGGTGTCACGGGAAAATTCCTCGCCGCCGGTCACGTAGGCGCCCTTGGTGCTGAATCCCGGATCGTCGGTGTGGGTACTCTGGCTCATGCTCCCAGCCTAAGGCCGGGCAGTGAACGATCCCAGCAAGGCCGTGAACACCGGCGCCATGGGCTGCCAGGCAAACCACCAGGCACCGGCAACCACCGCGGCGAACAGCACAATCCACACCGCGGCCGGGACGGAGGTGGCCCGGGCCAGCAGGTAGGCGTCCGACGTCGGGAGCCTGTCGTGGTGCCGCAGATGGACGTTGCCCAGTTTGCCGAGGTCCCTGACGGCCGCGACCAGGAGCGCCAGGCCCAGAACGATCATCACGTGCCCGTTGAATACCGGCGGGACAAAGAGCACCAAGAGCGCCGAGGCCAGCACGGCGGCGGCGGTGATGAGGAGGCCGACGCCGTTGCGGAGGAACAGGAATGACGCCAGCAGGATCAGCGTGCCCACCGACATTGCGGCCGGGCCCCAGCCGTTGAAGCCGCACCAGACCATCGCTGCCCCAACGACGGCGGGCACGGGGTAACCCCAGAAGGTCGACCAGGCGGCGGAGAGCCGGCTCCTGCTGTAGGTCGTGGTGGTGCCGGAGTGGTCCAGGCCCAGCCGGATGCCGCCGAGCCGTTGGCCGGTGGTGAGGGCGGCAAAGGCGTGGCCGAGTTCGTGGGTCACGGTGGCGAGCAGACCAAAGTAGCGCCAAGTCAGGCGCGGCAGGGACACCGCGACTGCCAGCAGGATCACCGCAACGAGCTCGGTGCTGGTTACGTGCGGGCTGGGGGCGTGGGTGAATCCGGCAAGGATCCGCTCCCACCAGGTCACGGCGAGGTTCGGATCCACCTGCAGGCCGGGCCGGGTCATGCCCGGCCCGAGGCATGGTCGATGCAGTACGCGGTCCAGGGCCTGGCCTCCAGCCGGCCCTCGGGGATCGCGGCGCCGCACACGGCGCAGATCCCATAGGTCCCCTCTTCCATCCGGGCAAGGGCCGCATCGATTTGCACCAGGGAAGCCCTGCTCTGTTCCAGGAGCGCGGATGCCTGGGAGAGTTCGAAGGCGATCGTGCTGCCCTCGGGGTCGTGTTCATCGTCGACATTGGAGTCCCGGCGGGCGGCATTGACCGAGGTGATGTCTTCGCGGAGGGCGGGGAGGAGGGCAAGCTTCTGGCGACGTTCCTCGTGCAGCAGGATCCGGAACCGTTCGACGTCAACCATAGAGTGCAAGGCTAGCGCGGACGCTGTGGAGGCGCCTAAACGGGCCGAAAGAGCCGTCCGCCCCGGAAACACGCCCGCGTTCCTTTTGGGGGGCCCGGACCTGTCGCGTGCGGCCGCCGTGGAGGGACTCAAAGAACCAGTAGGTGCATCCCACATCCAAGGATGGGCGCCGGCGCGGAGGCAGCGTCTAGAGTGGGCGCATGGCGGACCAGACGCACCTCGAGAACACTGCAAACCCCGCACACCCCGAAAATCCTGAGAACCCTGGAAACATAGGGACACCTGGAAGTCCCGGGCACGCCGGGGACACCGACACCGACGCACTGTTGCGCGAACTCGCAGCGGCCCATGGCGTCGACACGAGCTACTGGGGCTGGGACGGGGTGGAGCGCTCCGTGGCCGCCGGAACACTCCGGGATGTGCTGGCGGCCCTCGGTGTCCCCGCCGACGGGCCAGAGGAGCAGCGACGCTCCCTGGCGGAGACACGCCTGGCACCGTGGCGGCGCATCCTGCCCCCGGTTCTTGTGGTGAGGGAGGGGCGGGAAACCAATGTGGATGTCCACGTTCCGCACGGAAGCAGCGTCCGCGTCTGGATCGACGCTGAGGACGGCAGCAGGCACGAGGTCACGCAGCGGGAGAACTGGGACGCGCCGGTTGGCGTCGACGGCGTCCTCACCGGGCGTGCGACGTTCACCGTTCCCGGCGACCTCGGCCTCGGCTGGCATACCCTGACCGCCGACGCCGAAGGCACCCTGGCGCAGTGTCCGCTGGTCGTAACGCCCGGTCAGCTCCGGGCCCCTGCCGCGCTCGCGGAACGCCGCACCTGGGGGCTGACCGCCCAGCTGTACTCCGTGCGGTCCTCCCGGTCGTGGGGGATTGGCGACTTTGCAGATCTCAGTGACCTCGCCGCGGTTGCCGGTGAGCAGGGGGCCGGCTTTGTGTTGGTCAATCCGCTGCATGCCGCCGAACCAGCGCCGCCGGTTGAAGACTCCCCGTACCTGCCGGCCACGCGGCGTTTTTTCCACCCGCTCTACCTGCGGGTGGAGGAAATCCCGGAATACGGCTATCTGGACGCTGCCGGCCGGACCGAGGTGGCACGCCTGGCTGAAGGCCTGCAGGCAGCCAACCGGTCCCGTGACCTCTTGGACCGCAACGCCAGCTACGCGGCAAAGCTCACGGCCTTGGAACTGGTGTTTGCCGTCCGCCGCGGTCCTGCCCGCACCCGGCAGTTCGCGGACTTCTGCGCCGAGCAGGGGCGGGGACTCCAGGACTTTGCGCTGTGGTGTGCGCTCGCCGAACAGCTCCCGCCGTCGGCGCCGGAATGGACCGGGGCGGCGGCATCCCCGGCGTCGCCGTACTGTGACGAGCAGCGTCCCAGGCTCGCAGCCAGAATCGAATTCCACTGCTGGCTCCAGTGGCTCTGCGACCAGCAGCTTGAGGCGGCCCAGCGCTCAGCGAGCGAGGCGGGTATGGGGATCGGGGTGGTCCATGACCTCGCCGTTGGCGTGAAACCTGGCGGTGCCGACGCCTGGACACTGTCCGGTGTTCTTGCCCGGGGCGTTTCGGTGGGTGCGCCTCCGGACATGTTCAACCAGCTGGGCCAGAACTGGTCCCAGCCGCCGTGGCATCCCGGCCGGCTCGCCGAAACGGGTTATGCCGCCTACCGCGACATGCTCCGGACCGTCCTGCGGCACGCCGGCGGGATTCGCGTGGACCATATCCTCGGCCTGTTCCGGTTGTGGTGGATCCCCGAGGGCGCCGGCCCGGAGAGCGGGACATACGTGCACTACGACTACGAGGCGCTCATCGGCATCCTGGCCCTCGAGGCGCAACGGGCCGGGGCGATCGTGATCGGCGAAGACCTGGGCGTGTTCGAGCCGTGGGTCCGCGGCTACCTGACGGAGCGGGGGATTTTCGGGACGTCCATCCTCTGGTTCGAGCACGACGCCGACGGCCCGATCCCGCCGGAACACTACCGCCAGCAGTGCCTGACCAGCGTCAACACCCACGATCTGCCCCCTACGGCGGGCTACCTTGCCGGTGAACACGTCACTTTGCGGGAGTCGCTCGGGCTGTTGCGGCGGCCCGTTGATGAGGAACGCGCCGAGGCCGCGGCCGAGCAGGATGCTGTGCTGGCCCAAGTCCGGGCTCGCGGCCTGCTGACGGAGACCGCCACTGATGTCCGGACTACGGTGGAGGCGCTGTACGCCTACACAGCACTTGCCCCCTCTGCGCTGCTGGGTGTGGCGCTCGTCGACGCCGTGGGGGAGACCCGGACCCAGAACCAGCCGGGCACCAGCACCCAATACCCAAACTGGCGCATCCCGCTGGCCGCTCCCGAGGGCGTGGTGCTGATCGATGACCTGCCGGGTCACGAACGGTTCCTGTCTCTGCTGGGCACCGTACGGTCGGCGCTCCATCCCGGGTCCTGAATGGGAGCCTGAGCTGGGGCCCAAAAACAGACCTGAGCCGGACCTGAGGCGGGGACCCGCGGACAGCGTTGGTCGTGCCGCCACTGGCCGCTAGCATGGTCCGATGACGCGGATCTGCCGGGGCTCGCTGGCCGGCGTTTGGGCGCTGGCGATGTTGTTGGTGGGGTGCACTCCGGTGCAACCCTTTCAGGCCGGCCCGCCCGCGGCCTCCCGATCCGCCCCTGCCGAGTCGGCTCCCGCCGAATCCACGCCACGGCCCTCCAGCAAGGACACGCCTCCCGCCGCGACCCCGCCGCCGTCGCCGTATTTCGCACAGCCGGCGCCGCACCCGGCCCCGGGGCAGCAAGGCAACGGCGGAATCCAGCACATTGTGGTCATGGTCCTGGAAAACAAGGCGGCCTCGGAGATCATGGGCGCCAGCGAAGCGGGCTACTTCAACAGACTGGCGGCGGAATTCTCAACGGCCGCCAACTACCGGGCGATCATGCACCCGAGCCTGCCGAACTACATTGCCCTGACGAGCGGAACAAACGCCGGGATTACCAGCGACTGCAAACCGAAGTCCTGCACGGCGGATGTGCGGTCCATCGCCGATGAAATCACACAGTCCGGGCGGACCTGGAAAATGTACGCCGAGGGCATGCCCGCGCCCTGTGCTTCGCGGGATTCCGGGGACTACGCGGTGAAGCACAATCCGTTCCTGTACTACCCAACGATTACCAACGACAAGGGCTCGTGCGCGGACCATGTTGTGCCGTACGACCGGCTGGACCAGGATCTGCAGTCGGCGTCGGCCCTGCCGGACTTCTCCTTCATCAGCCCGGACATGTGCAACGACACCCACGACTGTCCCATCAGCACCGGAGACCACTGGCTCTCCCGCGAGGTGCCCAGGATCCTCGGGTCGCCGGCCTTCACGACGCAGAACTCCCTGCTGGTGCTCACGTGGGATGAGGGCAGCGAAGAAGACAACCGGGTGGCGACGGTATTTGCCGGCCCGGCCGCGCGCAAAGGCTTCACGTCCCATGCCGCCTACTCGCACTACTCCTTGCTGCACACCATCGAGGACGTGTGGGGGCTGGCACCCCTGACCGACCACGTCCGCAATGCGCCCCTCATGAGCGAATTGCTCAACCACTAACGGCTGGCGGCGTTTCCCGGCCAATACACAGGAAGCACTGGCCATAATGGTCCCGAAGCTCCGGTCAACCGCTATTTGACCGGAGCTTCGCCACGTGCGCCCTGGCCAGCGCAGGCGCCGTGAAGGGGTTCCATTTGATAGGGGGCTTTGGGCACGGGCGGGCAGGCGTGCCGATTCCTAGAATGGAGTATGGCCGGCTCCGAAGTCATTGAGGTGGAACACAAGTACAGCCCTTCGGAAACCGACGCCCTCCCGCGACTGGGATCAATCCACGGGGTGGATCGCGTCGGGCAGCCCGGAAACGAACAGCTGGACGCCGTCTACTTTGACACCGAGGCACTGGCGCTGGCCGCGCAGCGGATCACACTGCGCCGCCGGTCCGGCGGTCCGGACGCGGGCTGGCACCTCAAACTCCCCGTCACCGCGGGGGAGCGGCGAGAAATAGGGGAGCCACTGGGCGGCGACAAGGACGCCGTGCCGGAGCTTTTGCGCCAGCTAGTGCTCGTTCACACCCGCAGCCACATGCTGGTGCCTGTGGCACGCATCAAGACCAACCGAACGTCCACCCCCTTGTACGCCGCCGACGGCGCGGTCCTGGCCCAGTTCAGCGACGACCACGTCGAGGCGCAATCCCTGCGAACCCTGGCGGAACCGTCGCGGTGGCGGGAGTGGGAAATTGAACTCGCCGACGGTCCCCGACAGCTGCTCCAGGACGCCGACACATTTCTCGCAGCAGGGGGAGTGCCCCTATCCTCCCTGCCGTCCAAGCTGGCCAAGGCGCTCGGATCCAGCTATCCGGGTGACCCCGTTTCGGCTCCAACGCCGAGCCGGGACGGACCGGCCTCCGACGTCGCGCTGTCCTACATCTTCCAACAGGTACGCGCCCTGAAAATGCATGACCCTGGAGTCAGGGTCGACGCCCCGGACGCCGTGCATCAACTCCGGGTGGCCGCGCGCCGGTTACGGTCAGCGTTGGCGACCTTCCGGAAGCTCACAGACACGACGTCGGCCAAGGCGCTGCGCGCTGAACTGCAGTGGCTCGCCGGCGCCGTGGGACAGGCCCGGGACACTGAAGTCATCCGCGCCCGGCTGAAGGACATGATCAACGACGAACCGACGGAACTGTTGCTCGGTCCAGTTGCGCAGGAAATCGATGAGCACCTCGGGACCGTCCAGCAAAAGGGCCGTGCCGCAGGCTTGGCGGCGCTGGACAGCGACCGATACTTCGGCCTCCTCGATTCCCTCGACGCGTTCCTTGCGGCACCCCCGCTCAGCGCATCAGCACAAGAAGAAGCGCCGCAGACGGTTGGCCGGCTCGTCGCGGCCGAGCGAAAGCGCCTAAAGAACGCAGTCCGCGCCGTCGATAGTGCCACCGGACGGGGACCGCAGGATGTCGCACTTCATGAAGTTCGAAAGAACGCCAAGCGGCTGCGCTATGCCGCCGAGGCGGCGTCCCCGATTTTCGGTAAACAAGCAACTGCCCTGGCCCGGGCGGCCGAAACCATCCAGGAAGTACTTGGTGACTTCCAGGACAGCGTGGTCACCCGGGAAACACTGCTCGCACTCGCGGCGCAGTCTGCCGCCGGCGAAGGCAACGGATTCAGCTACGGACGCCTGCATGCGTTGGAGCAGCTGCGCGGCGATCAGGCCCGCGCGCGGTTCTACGCTGTGTGGCGAAAGTCCAGGCCGAAACCCCTGAACTGGCAATAGCGGCGACATCCCAGCGCGGCGAAGGAGAGAACCGCCCATGACGGAGCCCCGCACCAGCATTGCGGCCATATGGTCGGACGGACTCGGCCGCGCCAGCATCCGTTCCGTGCAGGCCCTCACGGTGGGCGCCCTCGCCTGGGCGATCATCTGGGCAGCGACCCGGATTCCGTTCGTCATCATCCCCGTCTTAATTGCCGTGATCCTGGCCGCCGCAATCTCCCCGCTGGTCCGCTGGCTCACAGGGCGCGCGTGGCCGCGTGCCCTCGCCGTCGTTGCCTCCTTTGTGGCCATCCTCGCCGTGGTCGGCGGAGTCATCACCGGCATCGTGATCCTTGTCTCCCGCCAGTGGGCCGAGCTCTCAGCGCGTGCCGCAGCCGGGGTTGACCAGCTGCACTCCTTCCTCAACACCGGACCTTTTCCCGTCAGCGACCAACAGATCACCGCAGCCATCGGCTCGGTGCGGGAGTTCTTCACCTCAAGCACTTTCGGTGCAGAAGCCCTCACGGGCGCACGCACCCTGGGGGAAATCTTCGCCGGCGCGGTGTTGATGGCTGTGACGCTCTTCTTCTTCCTCAAGGACGGGCCTGAGATCCGGACCTTTCTTATCGACTTCCTGCCCGGTGACCAACGCGCTAAGGCACGCCTTGCCGCGGACCGCAGCACCGTCGTCCTGGGCGGCTACGTCCGCGGCACCGCCATCGTCGCCGCGATCGACGGTCTCGTCGTCGGGCTCACCCTGGCCATCATGGGGGTACCTTTGGCCCTCCCGCTGGGCGTGTTCATCTTCATGGGTGGATTCATCCCGATCGTCGGCGCAACCGTCGCAGGCACCCTCGCCATCGCCGTCGCCCTAATCTCCAACGGCCCCATCCAGGCGCTGATCGTCCTCGCCGTCGTCATCGGCGTGAACCAGCTGGAACACCACTTCCTCCAGCCGGTCCTCATGGGCAAAGTGCTCAGCATCCACGGGCTGGCCATCTTGCTGGTCCTGGCCGCCGGCACCGTGCTGGCAGGCATCGTCGGAGCGCTGTTGGCCGTGCCGATCACCGCCGTGTCATGGACCATCCTCAAGACCTGGTCCGGCCGCGATCCGCTGGCCGAACCCGAAGAGCCGGCGGGGGAAGGGCAGCAATAGCGGGTGCCGGCCGTTGGTCCAGACTTCCAGGGCGGGCGCCGGTGCCCGGGGAGCCTGGACCAATGGACCGTCAGCCGTGGGCGAGGACCGTGTTGATCAGCTTGGTCAGTTCGGCTGACGCTTGCTGGGTGACTGCTGGCCCTGTTTTTACCGCAGTCGCGGCAAGGTTGCCTTTGATGCCGGTAACGGTCAGAGCAGTTTGGGCCTGGCCTGTGACCAGGTGCTGCTTGGTGAGTGCCGCAAACGAGACATCCCCGTTGGTCTCGGCAGCAACAGGCATGGTTTCTGTGGTGATTTTCTGGCCGGCCGCTTCGATCGTGAAAGTCTTGCACTTCGCTGCCGAGGCTTGGGATGCGTTCAGTTGTTCGGTCATGGTTTGGGCGTCCTTGAGGGCAATGACCGTAACCACGGTTGCCGTTTTATCGGTTGCCGAGATCGAAGTGGCGCCCGCGTAGGTGCTGCCTTCCGGAATCTGGGCGTTGCTGTCAGCGAAGGACTTGCAGGCCACTGGAGTGAATACGGCTGTCTTGAGCACTTCCTTGGCTTTGAGGATGCCCTGGTCGATTTGTGCTGACGGGACCACGGTCAGCGGCTTGCCCTGGGCATCCCTCAGCGTCGTCAGCAGACCGCTCAGGTCCGCATTGCTGAACGTCTTCATCGGAGTCGGAGTCGCCGTGGGAGTGGCCGTCTGAGCTGCCGCCGCCGTCACGGCGGACGTTGCCGTCGTGGTGCCAGTGCCGGAGCCGGCCCCGCAGCCGGTAAGGGCAAGGAATGCGACCAGGATGACGGCCGGCGGTGTGATTCTTCGCTGCATGGGTGTCCACCTTCTCGGTTTACCGGTCCGCCTCCCGGTCTTGGGCGGCGCGCTCCGGTACCGACCAGCCAGGGTGCCCCTGTAAGGACCCGGCCGATGCGGCCTGTAGCTACTCGCCGGATAGGGGCGCGAGGGGTGGTGTCTGTCGGCAGCCCGTGGTGACGGCACGCCGGTGCAACGTTCCCCCTCGCGCACCGCTCCCAGACGCGATGGGGTCAGGCTACAGCCCGGGTCGGCCGCACAACAGAGAGTAAGCTACCTGTTTTCTTGATACCGCAGCGGGACTGTTTCCGGGCATAAGAGACCGCGCCGGCATTCACGGACCCGGTTCTGCGTGCACTGGCGACGCTACCGGGGGCGCCGAGTCTGGGGCGTCGGCGGCAACTTCTCATTCCTGGCCGTTTCACCCTCCGCGTGGGTGAAGCCGGAACGAGGTTGGGTGAGGACAGAAAAAAACCCCTGGAATCCTTGGATTCCAGGGGTTTTCCCTTGTGCGCGGAGGGGGACTTGAACCCCCACCCCCTTTCGAGGACTAGCACCTCAAGCTAGCGCGTCTGCCATTCCGCCACCCGCGCAGGTGGTAATTCCGGGAACTTTTCGCCTCTCAGCGTTTTGCTTTTCTCGGAAGCAGCGAGAAAGACTCTAGCACGACTTTTCCGGAAACAAATAATCGGGGCTTTGCCGGGGGGTGTGGGTAGGCTGAAGCCAGCAATTGAGCCACCCGCCAAGAGGAGCCGCAATGACTGACAACCGGACCGAACCCAGGCCCGAGGACGAAGTCGTCAGGATCTGCCAAGAGCTGATCCGCATCGACACATCCAACTACGGTGACGGCTCCGGCCCCGGTGAACGCGCGGCCGCCGAATACACCGCCGGGCTCATGGCGGAAGTCGGGCTGGAGGCCGAAATCTTTGAGGCCGCCCCCGGCCGCGCCAGCGTGGTGACCCGGCTGGCAGGGGAGGACCCCTCGGCCAGCGCCCTGGTGGTCCACGGCCACTTGGACGTCGTCCCGGCCCTCCGCGAGCAGTGGTCGGTCGACCCCTTCGGCGCCGAGCTGAAAGACGGCCTGATCTGGGGACGGGGCGCCGTGGACATGAAGGACATGGACGCCATGATCCTGTCCGTGCTGCGCAACTTCGCCCGCACGGGACGCAAACCCAAGCGGGACCTCATCTTCGCGTTCTTCGCCGACGAGGAAGCCGGCGGCACTTACGGCGCCCGCTACGCCGTCGACAAGCGGCCCGAACTCTTTGAGGGAGCCACCGAAGCGATCTCCGAGGTCGGCGGCTTTTCCGCCACGATCGGCGGGCAGCGCACCTATCTGCTCCAAACCGCCGAAAAGGGCCTCTCCTGGCTCCGCCTTGTCGCCCACGGCCGCGCGGGCCACGGCTCCCAGATCAACACCGACAACGCGGTGACCAGGCTTGCCGGTGCGGTCTCCCGGATTGGCGCCTACAACTGGCCGATTGAGCTCACGCCGACCACCCGGCAGTTCCTCGACGGTGTCACCGAACTGACCGGGGTCGAATTCGATCCCGACGATCCGGACAAGATCCTGAAGGAACTCGGCACCGTGGCCCGCTTTGTCGGCGCCACACTGCAGAACACCACCAACCCCACCCTGCTCAAGGGCGGCTACAAGCACAACGTCATTCCGGAATCGGCCGAGGCACTCATCGACTGCCGGACCCTGCCGGGGCAGGAGGAGCAGGTCCTGGAGATCGTCCGGGAGCTCGCGGGCACCGGGGTGGACATCAGCTACGTGCACAATGATGTCTCCCTGGAGGTGCCCTTCGCCGGCAACCTCGTCGATTCGATGATCGATGCCCTGCATTCCGAGGACCCGGGCGCCAAGGTGTTGCCGTACACGCTGTCCGGTGGGACCGACAACAAGTCCCTCAGCCGGCTGGGCATCACCGGCTATGGCTTCGCCCCATTGATGCTTCCGGACGAACTCGACTTCACCGGCATGTTCCACGGCGTCGACGAACGCGTCCCGGCGGATTCCCTGAAATTCGGCGCGCGGGTGCTGGACACCCTGCTCACCAACTACTGAGCGGACACCCGGCCATGACGCCCGAAGACATTCTCACCGGGCCGCTGCTGGAACGGATCCGGGGCCGCGCCGCCGGGTACGACCGCGACAACTCCTTCTTCCATGAGGACCTTGCGGACCTTCAGGCGGCCGGCTACCTGAAGATCTTTGTCCCCGCGGTCGACGGCGGCCTCGGACTCGGGCTGACGGAGGCGGCACAGCTGCAGACCCTGCTGGCAACGGCGGCGCCAGCCACCGCACTGGCGGTCAACATGCACCTGGTGTGGACCGGCGTCGCGCACGTGCTGGCCGCCCGGGGTGACTCCTCTCTCGATTTCATCCTCCAGGAAGCCGCCCGGGGAGAGGTCTTTGCCTTCGGCAATTCGGAAGCCGGCAACGACTCCGTGCTGTTCGACTCACGCACTGAGGCCGTCCCGCTGCCCGACGGCAGCTACAGCTTCACCGGGCGCAAGATCTTCACAAGCCTGTCACCGGCATGGACCCGGCTGGGGATCTTCGGGAAGGACTCCTCGGCCCATGACGGCGCCGGGGAACTGGTCCACGGATTCATCACCCGGGCAACGCCCGGGTACACGATCCTGCCGGACTGGGACACGCTCGGCATGCGGGCCAGCCAGTCCAACACGACCCTCCTGGACGGCGCCGTCGTGCCGGCGGAACGGATCTTCCGGAAACTGCCGGTGGGCCCGAACGCCGACCCCCTGATCTTCGCGATCTTCGCCTGCTTCGAAACCCTGTTAGCCGCCGTGTATACGGGCATCGGCGAACGGGCCCTCGTGCTCGGGGTGGAGGCGGTGAAGCGCCGGACATCGTTCAAGAACGGCGGCCGCAGCTACGCCCAGGACCCTGACACCCGCTGGAAGGTGGCAGAGGCGGCGATGGCCATGGATGCGCTCTACCCGCAGCTGTCCCGCCTGGCGGCCGACGTCGACGAGCTCGTGGACCACGGCAGCCAATGGTTCCCCCGGCTCGTGGGCCTCAAGGTCCGGGCTACGGAAACGGCGCGCGCCGTGGTGGATCTCGCGATCCGGGTATCCGGAGGATCCAGCTACTTCCGTGGCTCTGAGCTGGAGCGGTTGTACCGGGATGTGCTGGCCGGCATATTTCACCCGTCAGATGACGAGTCGGCGCACAATACCGTGGCGAACGCCTGGCTGGGCCCGCTGGACACGCCCTAGCCGGCACCGGACGCGGCGGCGTACGGTGCCCCTTCCGGCCGATGCCCATGGCAACGTTTGCGGGGGAGTCCTAGACGGTGCGCTGGACCTGGATGACTTTCCGGCGCAACCAGAAGCGCCGCCCGCCGCCCACGTAGAGGCGGCTGCGTTCCAGTTCCCACTTGCCGTACTCGGAATGCTCCACGAGCCGGCGGCGGGCCTCGGGCAGGGAATCCTCAGGGCCGACCGTCAGAACGAGGTACTCGTACTGCTTGACATAGTCCCGTTCCCGCCGGACCGAGCTGCTCAGAAAATGTTCTTTCATTGCTCTCCATTTTCGTCTTTTTCCGACTAACGTGAAGTCATGAGCATCGATCCGCGTGTCGCGCTTCAGTCACTGACCTCTGCGTTGGAAGAACACCTGGCGGCGGCCTCCGCCCGCAGAAGTGACGGGGATCCCGCGGTCGAAGCGGCGTTCTTCGCCGTTGCTGACGCCTTTGAAGTCTACGACGACGCCCTGTACGAGGCGTATGGGGAAGTGACGCCGCTCCAAGTCATCGATGAGGACGACGACGACGACGATGACGATATCGACGACGAAGAGGACCTTGAAATCCTGCAGAACTCAGAGAGCTGACCACGGCTCTGGGAACTGACTGATCCCGGAAGTCCGGGGGCTCCGCAACCCGCCTTGCCCGGCCCCAGGCCGGCTATGGCCCCCTGCAGACCGACGCGTGACCTTACGTTGCGTTGCCCCTTCCTGCGCGGATATTTGAAGGCCTCCGGCAGACCGACTTCACCGGAACTCCCCAGCTTTCGGGAGTATTCTGTCGGCGTTGGTCCCCGGGGACGCCGAACGATCCCGGTCGGCTTCGGAGCGGTTGACAGTCGATCCATGTCCCGGGTTTGTCCGATGTCGGAGGTTTGTCGTTGCCTGCACCATGGCGCACTGTGAACCTGCCCGGGACCCGTGTTAGCGACGTCCCCTCGGTAAACCTCGCCGTTGCCTTGGTCCCCACGGACGGATCCTCTGCGGCCGGGAACCGTGTCCGGCGGAGACGGCCTGTCCGGTTCTTGGGGCGGCTGGCGCGGAGCATCATCAGGATCCCGCTGGCTCTGTCCCTTGCCGTCGTGATGTGGACGGTTGGAGTCGTTACCGGCTCCGTGATTTCAGGACCTCCTCCCGGGCTCGGGTCAGCCCTGTCCGTAAGCCCAGATCTGCTGTTGCGCGGCCAGTGGGGGCCGCTGTTGACCTCCTTCTTATTCCCCGGACCGCTCGCCTCGTACGTCCTGGCAACCGCCGTGATCCTGGGGTGCGTCGGCCTGGCGGAAGTCACCATGGGATGGGGCCGGACCGCCGTCGCGTTCGTGGGCGGGCACTTCGGCGCACTGCTCCTGTATTTTGCAGTGGTCTGGACCGGTGCGGCCATGGGCAGCGAATGGCTGGCCACGCTGCGTCACCCGGCGCCGCTGGGGCCCTACGCTGCGTCTCTGGCCGCTGTCATGGCAGCAAGCCCGCGGATCAGCGCTCTCTGGCGCCGGAGGATCCGGTCCGTGAGCATCTCCGTGACGGTGATGCTGCTGTTGTATATCGGGCATCCGCAGAACCTTGACAGCCTGCTCGGAGTCGCGTGCGGACTCGGCATCGGCGCCGTGATGGGCGGCCGGCACGGAGGCCGCCACTTTGTCCATTCCACAAGCCGGGAAGTCAGGGCGCTCCTGTCAATGGTGGTGGCGGTTTTTGCCGCAGGCCCGGTCCTGGCCAGCCTGGCGAAGGTGCCCACCGGGCCGCTGGCGGTCCTCAGGAACTTGGTTGTCAACCCCATCCCCACGATCAACGATTTGCAGGCGAACTGCTCAGCAGCCGTCGACCTTTCCTGCCTTCAGATCATTCAGAGCCCGGGATTACGCGGGCCTGGCGGCGAAGCCCTCTCGCTGGTTCCCCTGGTCCTGCTGCTGGTCTGCGCGGAAGGGCTCCGCCGGGGAAACCGGGCTGCCCTGTGGGTGGCCATGTCGGTCCAGTTGGTGATCGGTGTTCTCTCCGCCATTTACTTGCAGCTCTTCGCCCAGTTCGGAACCTCTCTGCGGAGTGGGTCACGGGTACTCTCCGTGGACTCGGGCATCGCGGAAGTTCTTCCGGTGGTTTTGGTGCCCCTGCTCATCGCGGCTGCCCTGTTTGGGGCCCGCAGACACTTCAACGTCGACGCCGATCCGGTTCTGGGCCGCCGCTCACTGCTCCTGCTGGCCAGTGTCTTCGCGGTGTTTGTCACTGGGTACGTGGTGGCGTGGTTCGCCGAGGACAACTACTACCACCGGGCCGGCCTGCTTGCCCTCTTGGCCACCCTGCCGAAGATGTTCCTGCCGTACCCGTTTTCCTTCCGGTACTCGGTGTCGGTATACCCGCATGGCGTGTGGTCGCCCCTGATCTTCAGCTACGGTGGCGCCGCGTTCTGGCTGATCTGCCTCATCAGCATCCTCGCCATGTTCGTCAGCCGCCACCTTCGGGACCTCCGGGCAGACAGCGGCATCTCCCTGGCCCGACGGCTGGTACGGCAGGGCGGCGGCTCGCTGTCCTGGATGGCCCTTTGGCCCAACAACCGGTACTGGTTCAACAGCGCGGAGACCGTGGGCATCGGCTACCAGATCCACTACAACGTGGCCCTGACGGTTGGCGGACCCTTCGGCGAACCCGAAGATTTCGAGAAGGCCATTGAGGAGTTCACCGCCTTCTGCGCCGAGCAGTCGCTCTCCCCGTGCTGGTACTCCGTCACCGATGAGCACTGGACCCTGTTGCGGGACCTTGGATTTAACCGCGTGAGGGTGGCCGAGGAGACCCTGCTGCCGCTAGGCAACGTCGAATTCAAGGGCAAGGAATGGCAGGGAGTCCGCACGGCCCTCAACAAGGCCCGAAAACTGTCCGTGGAGGCCCAGTGGTCCACCTACGCCGAGCTCACGGGAACGTTGCGAACCCAGGTCCACGAAATATCCGAAGAGTGGGTCTCGGAAAAGACCTTGCCGGAGTTGGGATTCACCCTGGGCGGCATCGAGGAACTCAAGGATGAGAACGTGCTGCTGTGCCTGGCTGTGGATTCGGCGGGAAAGGTTCACGGCGTGACCAGTTGGCTCCCGGTGTTCAAGAATGGTGACGTCACAGGGCGCACGCTCGATTTCATGCGGCGAAGCCCGGACGGCTTCAAAGGCGTGATGGAATTCCTTATTGCCTCCGCGGTTCTCCACTTAAACGGCACCATGGAGGAAATTTCCCTGTCCGGGTCTCCGCTGGCGCCGGTCCGTGACGGCGAGGCGGCGAGCGGACCGTCAGACGGCGCAGCGGTCGGCCGGTTCCTGGACTGGCTGGGCGCGGCCTTGGAACCCGTTTATGGATTCCGGTCCCTGGCCGCCTTCAAGCAGCGCTTCAACCCGCGCCGCCGGACGCTGTACATGGTGTACCACGACCCCTTGGCGCTACCGGTCATCGGACGTGCGCTCACCGAGGCCTACATGCCCACCATGTCCATCCGGCACACGGCCCGGCTGCTGCGCGGAGTCATCGGCTGAGCAAATGAAACCAGCGGCGTGAATCGAGGCGACGATAGGCGTGAACGGCTACCTCCCTGACCGCAGAGCCGTGATCCGTGCTGGAATCGCCGGACTGGCTTGGGTCGCCGCAGAGGCCGCATCGAGTGAGCGTTGGCTTCGCATACCCTTAGGCCCAGCACCCGCGGCATCGGCCCCGCGGGGCACGCCCGAACCGGAGGCTGGGTTTAACACGGTCGGGGAGAACCGGCTGCCCGGCACCCCGTGGAGGGATGTCGAATCGAATTGGTCGGCCACCCGCACGCTGGAAGGGTTCCTGGGGCAGCATGCATCCACCGCGCGGCGGCGCATCGTGGACGTCTATGTCAACTCCACTCTGCGCAGTATCCGGATCAAGGCCTATCGGATCGGGCACTATGCCGGGGCGGGCCAGCGCCTGGTGTGGGCGTCCGCACCAGTGCCGGTCTGGCGGCAGCAGCCCACCACCTTTGACCGGGTGACAGGGATGGTCTCCTGCGATTGGCGCGTAACGACGTCGATCAACACGACCGGATGGCCCGAGGGGTTGTACTACCTGGTGCTGACCGGCGGTTCCGGGCGGGACCACATGATCCCGCTCGTCGTTGAGTCGACGTCCGTGGTGGGTAAGTCTGTGCTGGTTTTTAACGACTGCACCATGCAGGCGTACAACAAATGGGGCGGGTATTCGCTCTACACAGGACCGAATCATGGATCGGCTGACCGGTCCTACAAAGTCTCCTTTGACCGGCCGTATCTGAACTTCCAAGAGGTTGGGCGTCATGATGCTCCGCTGATCCGGGCCGCGGAGGCTATCGAAGATACCGAGATCAACTTCGTGTACACCACCGAGGCGAGGATCAGCGCAGACCCGGGCCTCGTGCGCGGCGCCGCAGCCGTGATTTTCTCAGCCCATTCGGAATATTGGTCGCCGGAACTCCGCCGTAACGTCGAGGGCGCCAGGGACACGGGCAGCAACATTGTCTTTTTCGGCGCGAACAACGTCTATTGGCGTACTCGGCTCGAGGCTTCCTACACAGGGGAGGACCGCGTCCTGGTCTGCTACCGCAAGGCTCGGCTGGATCCTGACCGCCTGAGCCACCCCGATGCCACGACCACGCAGTGGCGCCAGGAGCCCGACCCCGACCCGGAATCGACACTGACGGGCTCGGTTTACGGCAACCTCGACGTCACGGGAATGTTCACCGTGACAGATCCCGGGTTCTTCGCCTTCGCTGGCACCGGTGCTGCCCGGGGCGACACCTACGCAGGTCTTACTGGCGGTGAAATTGACCGGCTTTACCCGACGGCAAAGCAGCCTGCATTTGCCCACGCCAGAAACCTCCTGATCTTTGCCCATTCCCCGGCAGCCGGGGCGCATGCCTCCCACGACTGGTCAGATTCGACCTTCTATACGGCCGGGTCCGGCGCGGGTGTGCTGGACATGGGCACCCTTAACTGGCTCCAGGCCCAGACTGATGAAGCTGTCCCGGCCCGCTCCCGGACCTTCGCCTTCCAGGTCACACAGAATATTATCCGCGCAGCGGCGCGCGGGCCTCTCGGCCACCGTCCCATGGCCGTCTCGGGGTCCGCACGCAGTCTCAGCCGGTGACAGCGGCCGACGATACCAGGGGATACGCGGCTTGGCTGGCAACGCCGAGGCGGGTCATGAGCCAGTCCATGTTGTTCTCCACGCCGTATCTCCAGGCCGGCCACGCGTGCCCGCCGGGTGCATCCTGGAGTTGGACGTTGATACCTGCCTGCCTCATGCCCTGGTAGACCTGGTTTCCCTGGGGGCGGTAGAACTGATCGTCGGTGCCGACGGTGATGATGCCGGCGGTGAACGGATATTTCCGGGACTTGATGACATCGAGGGCGTTCTGCTTCTGGAACTCAGCGGCGCTGCCACCGAAGTACTGCTGCAGGAGAACCTGGTGCCCCTGCCTGATGGTCGGCTGGCTTTCGCCCGAGCTGTCGATGAAAGTGGGGTAGGCCCGGGGGTAATTCATGGCCAGCTGCATGGCGCACGTCCCGCCGTAGGAGAAACCTCCGACGGCCCACTGGCTGCTGGAGTGGGTGCCTGCCCCGAAGGTCGCTTTGACCCAGTTGGGGACGTCCTGGCTCAGGTATGTTCCGGCCTGCCCCTGCCTGGTGTTCATGCAGAGAGGCGGGTAACTGGCCCACTTCCCGCCGGCGTCGGGCATCACAACCACCGGCGCCAGGCCCTTGTGTGAGGCTGCATAGTCGTCCATGAACTGCCCGATCCGGCCGTTGCGGATCCAGTCGCTGGTCCCGCCCGGGACGCCGTGAATGAGCACCAGGACCGGAAGATTGGCCCGCGGCGTGGCGAGGTATGCCGGGGGCAGGTACACGAAGGCGGCCGAGGAGGCCTGATGGGAGATGGGCGCAGGGATGAATGCACTGACCACCATCCCCTGGTTCGGCATGCCCTCCGGCGGGGTCCAGTTCGCGAGAGTGGTGGGGGAGTCGCTCCGCTTTGTCTTTGGTACAGGGTCGCGGCCTTCCTGGCTTTTGAACTGCTCCAGGCTTTCCATTTTGACGCCGGTGTCCCCAAAGACTGAGCCCAGGGTGGGGTAGTAGTCGAAGTTCTGGTTGATCAGCGACCCCGAGGCCAGGACGACGACGAGAGCGGCAGGCACCACGGCGATGCGCGCCGGCACCGGGCGCAGATCTAGGATCTTGGGCACGACCAGGAGCAGGGCCAGGATGCCGACGCCGGCATAGGCGTAGACGCGTTTCGGCAGCGGGGAACCCCATAGGTTCCACACCTGCTCCGAAAACAGCCACACCAGGATGCACAGAAGGCCGGCGACCACTGCCGCGGCCGGAACCCAGCGGGACAGATGCCGGCGGCGCCCCCAAACGAGCCAGGCGAGGGCCGCCGCCGCCAAGACATAGAGAACCCCAGGCACGACGCCGGTGGTAATCGCGAGGTTCTGAAGGTTCATGGGCCAAGAATAAGGGAGCAAGCCGTGAATAAGCCCGGAAAAGCCCGAACGCTACCCCGGCCTCAGGCCGGGTCGGACACGTCTTCGAGCGCCTGCGCGATCTCCGGCGGGAGCGGCGCGAGGGCCGAATCCAGGATCTCCTTGAGCTGAACCGGTGTCCGGGGCCCGACCACCGCGGTTGCCACCCCCTGCTGGGACAGGAGCCAGCTCAGCGACACATCCAGGGGCGTCCGGCCGAGCCCCTTCGCCGCCATGGCGACGGCCTCCACCACGCTTGACGCCGGCCCCTCAAGATACGGTTCCACGTACGTGGCGAGCCGCTGGTTGGCGGCGCGGGAATCCCCGGGGATGTGCCCGCGGTATTTTCCGCTCAGGACTCCGCGGCCGATCGGACCCCAGGCCATCAGGCCCAGCCCCGCGTCCTCGATGGCCGGAATCAGCTCAATCTCCGCGCTGCGCTGCAGGAGCGAGTATTCGGACTGGTTGGCCACGAGGGGAAAGCCCGCTATGGCCGCGGCTTTGGCTGTCTGCCAGCCGTTGAAATTGGAGACACCGGCGTAACGCGCCCGGCCGGACCGCACGGCGTGGTCCAGCGCTGACAGGGTCTCCTCCAGCGGCACATTCGCATCCCAGGCGTGGGCGAACCAGAGATCCACGTAGTCGGTTCCCAGGCGGGCAAGGCTCGCGTCAAGCCCGGAGAGCATGCCATTGCGCGACGTGTCGACGCTGCGCCGCCCGTCCGCCGTCGTCAGTCCGGCCTTAGTGGAAATCACCACTTCGGAACGGGCCACGACGTCGCCCAGCATTCCGCCGAGCATCGCCTCGGCCTGACCGTCGGCGTACGACGCCGCAGTGTCGATCAGGGTTCCGCCGGCATCGACGAAGGACCGCACAAGGGCGGCGGCATCCTGTTCCTCGGTTTCCCGGGCCCAGGACATGGTGCCAAGGGATAGGGCGGACACGCGCAACCCACTGTTGCCGACATAACGCTGCTGCATGCCAGCAAGCTTACGGGAGTCGCCGTGCTTCATAACGTAGGGTCTATAAACGTGAACTGGATACAAGCGGCTCTGCTGGGCCTAGTACAAGGGCTGACCGAGTTCCTCCCGATTTCCTCGAGCGCCCATCTGCGGATTGTCGGCTCCTTCCTGCCGGAGGCGTCAGACCCCGGTGCGGCTTTTACGGCTATCACCCAACTGGGCACCGAGACGGCCGTGATTGTCTACTTCTGGCGCGACATCCTGCGGATCATCCGCGCGTGGTCTGGTTCGCTGAGCGGCAAAGTGTCCCGGCAGGACCCGGATGCGCGCATGGGTTGGTTGGTTATCCTGGGCAGCGTTCCGATCATCGTCCTTGGCCTGCTGTTCCAGGACCAGATCGAGTCCGTGCTCCGTAGCCTGTGGGGTGTCGCGACCATGCTGATCGTGTTCGGTATGGTCCTCGCGGTGGCAGACACCGTCGGCCGGCAGGACCGGGAACTGACGCAGCTGACCTACAAGCACGGCCTTTACTACGGACTGGCGCAGGCCCTGGCCCTCTTCCCCGGGGTGTCCCGCTCCGGCGGCACCATCAGCGCCGGACTCCTGATGGGCTACACCCGTGAGGCGGCTGCCCGCTACTCGTTCCTGCTGGCCATCCCTGCCGTGTTCGGCAGTGGCCTGTACCAGCTGTACAAAGTGGTCTCCAAGGAAGGCATCACCGGCCCCTACGGGCTCCCGGAAACGGCCCTGGCCACTGTGATCGCCTTCATTGTGGGCTATGTCATCATCGGCTGGTTCCTGAGGTACGTCTCTACCCGCGGCTACCGGCTCTTTGTCTGGTACCGGATCCTCCTGGGAATGTCCCTGTTCCTGCTGCTCGGTTTCAATGTCATCAGCGCCTAGCACTAGGCTTGGACTGTGAAATCCTGGATCTCCCGTCCCGTTGCCCAGCTCCCCGGCAGCATGCCCGCCCTGCGCCTTTTCGACACCGCCGAGGGCGGCATCGTCACCCTTGAGGCCACGGGCGAGCAGTCCATGTATGTCTGTGGCATCACCCCCTATGACGCCACGCATATGGGCCACGCGGCCAGCTATGTCGCCTTCGACCTCCTGAACCGCGCGTGGCGGGACGGCCGCCAGCAAGTCGCCTACGTCCAAAACGTGACCGACGTCGACGATCCCCTCCTGGAGCGCGCAACGGCCACCGGCGTCGACTGGCGCGAACTCGCGGCGAGCCAGATCGAGCTCTTCCAGACCGATATGGAGGCCCTGAACGTCCTCGCCCCGGATCATTACATCGGTGCCGTCGAGGCCGTCCCCCTGATCGTTCCAGCCATCGAGCGCCTCCTGCACAACGGACTCGCGTACCGCGTCCGCGGCACCGGCGGCGAGCCCGACGGCGACGTCTACTACGACGTCGAGGCGGCCGGCAAGCACTCGACCGACGCCGTCGACGCCTGGACCCTCGGGTCCATTTCCGGACTCTCCGACGCCGAAATGCTGGAACTCTTCGCCGAACGCGGCGGCGATCCCGGCCGTGCCGGGAAGCGCCAGGCCCTCGATCCGTTGCTCTGGCGGGTTGCCCGCGAGGGCGAGCCCAGTTGGCCCGGCGGCGAACTGGGGGAGGGACGGCCCGGCTGGCACATCGAATGCACCGTGATCGCCCAGGAGTACCTGCCCAAACCGTTCACCGTCCAAGGCGGCGGCTCGGACCTCATCTTCCCGCACCACGAAATGGGCGCTGGCCACGCGTACTCACTGGCCGGCGTGCCGCTGGCCCGCCACTTCGCGCACGCCGGGATGGTGGGCCTCGACGGGGAGAAGATGAGCAAGTCCAAGGGCAACCTGGTCCTGGTCTCCAAGCTCCGCGCCGACGGCGAAGAGCCGGCCGCGATCCGCCTGGCGATCCTGGCCCACCACTACCGCACGGACTGGTCCTGGACCGCCGAAGGGTTCACCGAAGCCAAAGACCGGCTTCGCACATGGCGCGAAGCCCTCACCGCGGCTCCCGACGGGTCCGCAGCGGCCCTGATCGGCCAGCTGCGGACTGAGCTCGCCAATGACCTCAACGCGCCCGGCGCGCTTGCCGCCGTGGACGCCTGGGCCAAGTCCGCCCTGAGAATCGCACTGGAAACCCCTGGGACCGCCTCGGCCACGGACGCCGCGCTGGTCAGCGACGCCGTCAACGCCCTGCTGGGCGTCGAACTCTAGCCGTCCACGCGCAGCAAAACCTGCTGCTAGGGCTTGTCCTTGCCCCGGCGCTTGAGGTAGCGCTCGAATTCGCGGGCGATCGATTCTCCGCTGGCCTCAGGGAGGTCCGCGGTGTCCTTGGCCTCTTCCAGCTGGCGGACATACGCCGCAATTTCGGGGTCCTCGGTGGCGAGCTCGTCCACGCCGCGCTCCCACGCGTCGGCCTCCTCCACCAGTTCCGTGGTGTCCAGGGGGACTTGCAGCAACTCCTCGATCCGGTGCAGCAGGGCCAGCTGCGCCTTCGGTGAAGGGGCCTGGGCGACATAATGCGGCACGGCCGCCCAGAGCGAGATCGTCGGGAGGCCGGCCAGCAATGCCACCTCGCCGAGCACGCCCACAATCCCCACCGGACCCTCGTACTGCGAGGCCTCCAGGTCCATCCGTTCACGCAGTGCGGCGTCGTCCGTGGACGTGCTGACCGGAATCGGCCGGCTGTGCGGCACGTCGGCCAGCAGGGCACCGACCAGTATGACGTAGTCAACATGCAGGGCCTCGGCGTGCACCAGCAGCTCCGCCGTGTAGGCACGCCACTTGTAGGACGGCTCGGTGCCTTGGACGAAGATGACGTCCACGTTCGACTCGGGGACGCTGGCCTTGAAGATCCGCGTAGAGGGCCACTTGATCTTCCGCTCACCGGCCGCCGTCCGCCGGATCGTGGGCCGGGTGAACTGGAAGTCGTAGTACTCGTCGGCGTCGATTGCCGCTACCTTCTTGCCGCCCCAGAGCTTGTTCAGATAGCGCAGGGCATCGCTGGCGGCCTCCCCGGCGTCGTTCCAGCCTTCAAAGGCCGCCAGCATGACGGTGATGCTCCGGCCCTCGGGGACGGGTTGCAGCAGCCGCTCCGGCTCGGAGACGGCGCCTGGTTCGGTGGGGTCTGCCTCGAAGCTGTTCATGCCATCACCCTACGTCCAAGACCCCGCCCGGCGCAGGCAATCGGGCGCTGCGCGTTCCCCATTTCCGCCCAACTTCCGCAAGGAATCCCACGGCCGGGCGGGCCGAATTCGCCGTAGGCGTAGCGCGGGCGCCCCGCCGCGGGCTTCCCCGTAGACTGGAAGGCATGCGATCCTCAGCTTCCCGGCCCCTCCTTAAAGCAGCGCTCTGGGACATGGATGGCACCATTGTCGACACCGAGCCCTACTGGATCGAAGCCGAGCGCGCCCTCGTAGAAGCCCACGGCGGACAATGGTCCCAGGCCCAGGCGTTGCAGTTGGTGGGACAGGCCCTGACGTTTTCCGCGGGCATCCTGCAGGAAGCCGGCGTGGCGATGGAACGGCGCGACATCATCGACACCCTCACTGCCCATGTGATCAGCCAGGTCCGGAACTCCGTTCCTTGGCGCCCCGGTGCCCGCGAACTGCTCGATGAGCTATACAGGGCCGGTGTTCGCTGCGCCCTTGTCACCATGTCCGAGGCCCCGCTGGCGCGGGAGATCGTTGCGAGCCTGCCGGAGCCCTACTTCGAGTTCCTCGTCACAGGGGACACCGTCACGCAAGGGAAGCCGCACCCGGAGGCCTACCTGACGGCCGTTGAGCTCCTGCAACAGCAGGACCCGGAACTTGGCCTGCACCACTGCGTGGCCTTGGAAGATTCCGTGCCGGGGGTCGCCGCCGCGGTCGCCTCCGGCGTCGTCACGGTCGCCATCCCGCACATCCTGCCCCTCCCGCACGATCCCCGCCGCGCCACCTGGGACACCCTCGAAGGCCGCACAGTTGCGGACCTGGAAGATCTCGTGGCCCTCCGGCATGAATTCCCGGACGCCACGTTCGGGCGCGCGGCGGAGCCAACCGCCCTCTCGGCCGGGAGTCTTCCCCGTGGCTGACACCGGCAGCCAGGACCAGCCCGGCAAGAGGGCGGCCAGCCGCCGGGAGGGGATCCCGCTGGGCCGCATTGCCGGCATCCCGGTCTTTCTGGCGTACTCCTGGTTCATCATCGCGGCCTTCACTGTGATCGCGTACGGCCCGGTCCTGCAGAGCAACAACCCGCGCCTCGGCGTCACCGCCTTCTTCGTCGCCTTCGCCTACGCGCTGCTGCTCCTGATTTCCGTGCTGGCACATGAACTCGCGCACGCGCTGACCGCCAAGCTGTTCCACTGGCCCACAGAGAAAATTGTCCTCAACCTCTGGGGCGGCCACACCCAGTTTGAGAGTTTCACTGCCTCACCTGGCCGCTCCGTCCTGGTAGCAATGGCAGGCCCGGCGGCGAACTTCGTCCTGGCCGGCGCAGGCTGGCTCCCGCTCGCGTACGGGGACCTGAGCGGCGTGGCCGATATCCTGGCCAACATCTTTGTGTGGGCCAACCTGCTGATCGGCATCTTCAACGTGCTTCCCGGCCTCCCGCTGGACGGCGGCCGACTGGTCGAGTCGGCCGTCTGGAAAGTAACCGGCAGCCAGGAAAAGGGCACCATCGCCGCCGGCTGGGCGGGCCGGATCATCGTGATCGGCCTGGCCCTGTGGTTCATTGTCCTGCCCCTGATCAGCGGCGCACGACCGGATATTTCCTTCACCCTCATCACCGCCCTCGTGGGCAGTTTCCTGTGGATGGGCGCATCGGCGTCGATCCAGCAGGCCCGCCTGCGGGGCCGGCTGTACCTTGTCGACGCCGCGGCCCTCGCCGAACCCGCCGTTGGACTTCCGGAAACCGCTACTGTTGCCGACTTCCAGGACCTGGCGCCGGCAGGAAGGCCCACCGTGGTGCTGTGCGACCGGGATGGCCGGCCCGTGGGCATCGTCGACGCCGCAGCCGCCGCCACCGTGCCCGCCGCCCTGGCCGCAGCGACCACCCTGACCGCGGTCTCGTACCCCCTTGGCGCCGGCGCCTATGTCCCCGAATGGTCCAAGGGCCAGGAGCTGGTCCAGTACTTGGCCCAGCTCGAAGGCAAGGAGTACGCGGTGGTGGACCGCGAGGGCGCGGTCACCGGTCTGTTGCGCCAGTCCGCCGTCCTGCGTGCCATTACAGGCAAGTACCGGAACGAACGCCAGAACCAGGGGCAGAACCGGTAGAGTTACTGGGCGGTCGTGATTTTCCGGCCCCCCACGCGCAAGGACCGGTGCCCGCCGGCATGTCCGCGGCCACACAGCTTTACAGGAGCGAGGAACATCTTCATGAGCAGCGACACCGCCGCAGACACTAACACCGCCATCACCCCCGCGGGAAACAAAACTGCCGCGACCACCCCGACCGGCGCGACCGGCGCGGCGCGCCGCCGCGGACCGTTCCGCGAGGGCGAGCGGGTCCAGCTCACGGACGAACGCGGCCGCATGAACACCATCACGCTCGAAGTCGGCGGAGCCTTCCACACCCACCGCGGGTTCCTGAACCACGACGAGATCATCGGCAAGCCCGACGGCTCCGTGGTGGTCAACAACGTCGGCCAGCAGTACCAGACCCTGCGCCCGCTGCTCTCGGACTTCGTACTCTCGATGCCGCGTGGCGCGGCCGTGGTCTACCCCAAGGACGCCGGCCAGATCGTGACCATGGCGGACATCTTCCCCGGCGCGCGCGTTGTTGAAGCCGGCGTCGGCTCGGGCGCCCTGTCCATCTCCCTGCTGCGCGCGGTGGGGGACAACGGCTACCTGCATTCCTTTGAGCGCCGCGAGGAGTTCGCGGACATCGCCCGCGGCAACGTCGAGACCATCTTCGGCGGCCCACACCCGGCCTGGAAGATCTCGCTCGGCGACTTCCAGGAGGAAGTGGTGCGCACCGAGGAGCCCGGCTCCGTGGACCGCGTGGTCCTGGACATGCTCGCCCCGTGGGAATGCCTCGACGCCGTCGCCACGGTCCTGGCACCCGGCGGAGTGTGGATCAATTATGTCGCGACTGTGACGCAGCTTTCGCGGACAGCCGAAGCCATCCGGGCAGACGGACGTTTCACCGAACCCGACGCGTGGGAATCCATGGTCCGCGGCTGGCACCTCGAGGGCCTGGCCGTACGCCCGGACCACCGCATGGTCGCGCACACCGGTTTCCTGCTGGTAACCCGCCGCCTCGCCGACGGCGTCACCGGAATTTCGGTGAAACGCCGCCCCTCCAAGACCGACTTTAACGAAGAAGACGTCAATGCCTGGACCCCGGGCGCCGTCGGCGAACGCGCGGTCTCGGACAAGAAGCTGCGGCGCGCCGCCCGGGACGCAATCGCCGGAACAAACGTCGTCGACGCCCCGGAGATAACGAACTAGGCAGCATATTTCGGATGTCTCCAGCGGCACCCGCCTTCTTAGGGCTATGGTCTTAACAGAAGAGCAGGAAGGGGCTGATGCACGATGGAGACTCCGAATACTGACCCGGGCCGCACACCGGCCGAGGACGCAGCGGATGCTGCCGCACGCACGGGCGCGGGCCGCGCCGCAGCGGGCGAGGGCGACCGGTATGCCACCAGTGAGCTGTCCGTCGCAGAGCGGCAGGTCAACATCCTCCGGGACAAGCTCCGCCACATCGACCGCCAGCTTGCCGCTGCGACCCAGAACAACTCCAAGCTGGTCAGCATGCTGGAAACGGCCAAGGCAGAGATCCTGCGGCTGAAAAACGCCCTCGACCAGGAGGGACAGCCGCCATACAGCTTCGGCACAATCCTCCAGCTCAACCCGAAGCGGCAGCCGACGGCCGGAAACAGCGGACAGGCAGCCACGGAAGAATCCGTGGATATTTTCAACGCCGGCCGCAAGATGCGCGTGGGGATCAGCCCGCTGGTCAACATCAGCCAGCTGGCCGTCGGGCAGGAGGTCCTGCTTAACGAGGCCCTGATGGTGGTCGCCGGACTCGGCTACGAACGGGCCGGCGACCTCGTCACGCTGAAGGAGATGCTGGGGCCGGACCGCGCCTTGGTAGTGGGCCGCGCCGACGAGGAGCGGGTCATCCGGCTTTCCGGCGCCCTGCTCGCCCAGCGGCTCCGGGTCGGCGACGCACTGTCGATCGATTCACGCACCGGCTACGCGCTGGAAAAGGTCCCGCGCTCCGAGGTGGAGAACCTCGTGCTCGAGGAAGTTCCGGACATCACCTACCAGGACATCGGCGGCCTGGGCCCGCAGATCGAGCAGATCCGCGACGCCGTCGAACTGCCGTTCCTGCACCCGGACCTGTACCGGGAGCACGGGCTGAAGGCGCCCAAAGGCATCCTGCTGTACGGCCCGCCCGGCTGCGGCAAGACGCTGATCGCCAAAGCCGTCGCCAACTCGCTGGCCGCGCGGGCCGCCGAGCGCGCCGGCAAGACGGACATGAAGAGCTATTTCCTGAACATCAAGGGACCAGAGCTGCTCGACAAGTACGTCGGCGAGACCGAACGGCACATCCGGCTGATCTTCGCGCGCGCCCGGGAGAAGGCGTCCGAGGGCAGCCCCGTGGTGGTGTTCTTCGACGAGATGGATTCCCTGTTCCGCACCCGCGGCACGGGCATTTCGTCCGACGTCGAAACAACTATTGTCCCGCAGCTCCTCAGCGAGATCGACGGCGTCGAACGGCTGGACAACGTGATCGTGATCGGCGCCTCCAACCGGGAGGACATGATCGATCCGGCGATCCTGCGCCCGGGCCGCCTGGACGTCAAGGTCAAGATCCAGCGGCCTGACGCCGAGGCCGCGGCCGACATCTTCAACAAATACATCACCACGGACCTGCCTTTCCACGAGACCGACCTCGCCGAGCACAGCGGCGACGTGCAGGCGACGGTGGACGCCATGGTCCAGCGGACCGTCGAGGCGATGTACTCCACGGAGAAGTCCAACGAATATCTCGAGGTGACCTACGCCAACGGCGACACCGAAATGCTCTACTTCAAGGACTTCAATTCCGGCGCCGTGGTGCAGAACGTCGTGGACCGGGCCAAGAAGTACGCCATCAAGGACCTGTTGACCATCGGGCAGAAGGGCCTGCGGATCGACCACCTGCTCCGGGCGGTCGTGGACGAATTCCGTGAACATGAGGACATGCCCAACACCACCAACCCGGACGACTGGGCCCGGATCTCCGGCAAGAAGGGCGAACGCATCACGTACATCCGCACCATCGTCCAGGGCAAGGCCGGCCAGGAGCCCGGGAAGTCCATCGAGACGATGCCGAGCACAGGGCAGTACCTATGACGGCTGTCGTCCCCGGCAAGCCCGCCGACACTTCCGGCGGCCTGCCGGTCGGCGGGGCCATGCGGGTGATGGGCTCGGAGACCGAATACGGCATCCACGCGCCCTCGGCCCCCGGAGCCAACGCCACGATGATGTCCGCCCGGGTCATTCAGGCGTACGCCCAGGTGACCCGGCAACGCGCCGCCGGCGGCGCCGAAACGCGGTGGGACTACACCGACGAAGAGCCGCTGCACGATGCCCGCGGGTGGACCCTGGAGCGCAGCAGCGCCGACCCGGAACAACTCACCGACCAGCCTCCCGTCCTCGACGCCGAGGCGATCGCCCTCGCCTACGGGCGGCAGGAACTCGAGGCCGACGGTGAGGACGAGGCCGGCACGCTGCTCATGAACATGGTGCTGGGCAACGGCGCACGGCTGTACGTGGACCACGCCCATCCGGAGTATTCCAGCCCTGAGGTGACCAACCCCCGGGCCGCCGTCACCTGGGACGCCGCCGGTGACCTGGTGGCTTTGGCCGCCGTCCGGCGCCTGGCCGCCGATCCCGACCTGCCGCCGGTCAACCTCTACAAGAACAACACGGATAACAAGTCGGTCTCCTACGGCTCGCACGAGAACTACCTGATGCCCCGCGCGGTGCCGTTCGGCGAGATCGTCCGCGGCCTCACGCCGTTTTTCGTCACCCGGCAGATCATTTGCGGTGCCGGGCGGGTGGGACTCGGACAGGACAGCGCCCGGGCCGGTTACCAGATCAGCCAGCGTGCTGACTTCTTCGAAACCGAAGTGGGCCTGGAAACCACCATCCGCCGTCCCATCATCAACACCCGGGACGAACCCCACGCCACCGCGGACAAATACCGCAGGTTGCACGTCATCATCGGCGACGCCAACCTCAGCCAAGCGTCCAACTTCCTCAAGTTCGGCACCACCGCCATGGTGTTGAGCCTGATCGAGGCAGGGCTGGCGCCCCGGATTGAAATCCACGAGCCGGTCGCTGCGCTGCAGGCCGTCAGCCACGACACCTCGCTCACCGCGCTGCTGCGCCTGGGCGACGGCCGGCGGATCACGGCCCTGGACCTGCAATGGATCTATTTGGAGGCCGCCTCGAAGCATGCGCAGGACACCGGCGTCGCGGACGCTGTGGACGGTGACGGCCACACCCATGAGGTCCTGGAACGGTGGGCGGCCACGTTGAGCGAACTCGGCAGCGACCGGGCGGCGGCCGCCTCCTCGGTGGAGTGGCTCGCCAAGCTGTCCCTGCTGGAGGGCTACCGGCAACGCGACGGCCTGGGCTGGGACAACGCGCGGCTGGGCCTCGTGGACCTGCAGTGGGCTGACATCCGCCCCGAAAAGGGGCTCTACTACCGGCTGCTGGCCCGCGACCGGATGCAGCGAATCGTGGACGACGCCGCGATCGCCCGTGCGGTGACCGAACCGCCGTCGGACACGCGGGCGTACTTCCGCGGACGGTGCGTCAGCCGGTTCGGCGCGGACCTCGCGGGGGCCAGCTGGGACTCGGTGATCTTCGATCTCCCCGGCCGCGGCAGGCTCCAGCGGGTCCCTACCCGCGAGCCGCTGCGCGGAACTGAAGCCCTGACAGGCGCCCTGTTTGCCCGGCACCGGGAGGCGGGGACGTTCCTGGCCGAACTGCTGGGGCTCAGCCCCGGTTCGTAGGAATAAAGCCCCCCGCGGGCGCCCCGAGCGTGGCACTATTGCTACAGGATGTCCCTTAGGAGAAAAGGGACGGACATGAAGGAGAAAACAATGGCAGGCCAGGAGCAGCAGCAGCCGCAGTCGCGGGACACCGAGGTTGACGAGGACGTCCCCGCCGCGCCGCCGGCCCCAGGGGACGCCCAGGCGTCAGCAGCCACCCAGGGCGTGGACGATCTCCTCGACGAGATCGACGGCGTGCTGGAGTCCAACGCCGAGGAATTCGTCCGCGCATTCGTCCAAAAGGGCGGCCAGTAGGAGCGCCGCCGGCCGCCGGATGAGGGCGGCGGGAGGGGCTACGGGCCGGAAGTGTCGTTGATCCACCACGTTGAGGGAGAGCGTTAGTGCAGGAAACAACAGCCAACCGAGTAGCAGCCAACGCGACGTCCTCATTCACCGAGCATCTGCAGCGCGAACGGCCCGACTTAATGCCCTTCGGCCAAGTGCCTTTCAACCAGTTGCCCGGCACCGGGTACGCCGCCCAGCCGGGAGCGCCGCTCCAGGTCCCGCACGGGACCACGATCGTGGCGATGACATACGCCGGGGGAGTGCTGATGGCCGGGGACCGCCGCGCCACCATGGGCAACGTGATCGCGAGCCGGCACATCGAGAAAGTCTTCCCCGCCGATCAGTACTCCGTGCTGGGCATTGCCGGAACCGCCGGGATCGCCCTGGACATCACCCGGCTGTTCCAGGTTGAACTGGAACACTACGAGAAAATCGAGGGCACGCTGCTCAGCCTGGACGGCAAGGCGAACAGGCTCGGCGCCATGGTCCGCGGCAACCTGCCAATGGCCATGCAGGGCCTCGCCGTGGTGCCCCTGTTCGCGGGATTCGACCGGCCTGCAGGCTTCGGCCGGCTCTTCTCGTACGACGTCACGGGCGGACGCTACGAGGAGCAGGAGCACCATGCCGTGGGATCCGGCTCGATGTTCGCCCGCGGCGCACTGAAAAAACTCTGGCGCCCCGGCCTCTCGGAGCAGGACGCCGTGGCGGTCGCCGTCGAGGCACTGTACGACGCCGCCGACGACGACTCGGCCACGGGCGGCCCGGACCCGGTCCGGCAACTCTGGCCGGTGGTGTACATCGTGAACCGAACGGGCGCGTTCCGGGTCCCGGACCGCGATCTCGCCGCGGTGGCCGGCCGCGTCATAGAATCCCGGGCCGTCGCCCAGCGGGAGGCCTGAGATGACGCAGCAGTTCTATGTATCCCCCGAACAACTGATGAAGGACCGTGCGGATTTCGCACGGAAGGGCATCGCCCGCGGACGCTCGGTGGTGGTGATCAGTTGCCGGGACGGGATTGCACTCGTGGCGGAGAACCCGTCCCCGTCGCTGCACAAGATCGGCGAGATCTACGACAAAATCGCGTTCGCGGCGGTCGGAAAGTACAACGAATTTGAGAGCCTGCGGCAAGCCGGGGTGCGGTACGCGGATGTCCGGGGCTATTCCTACGACCGCGAGGACGTCACGGCCCGCGGCCTCGCGAGCGTGTATGCGCAGAGCCTCGGCGCGGTGTTTACGGCCGAACAGAAGCCCTTCGAGGTGGAACTGGCCGTGGCCGAAGTCGGCCAGACCCAGGAAGCGGATCATCTGTACCGGCTGACCTTTGACGGGTCCATTGCCGATGAGCACGGCTTTATCGTAATGGGCGGCCAGGCGGACAAGGTTTCCGAGGCTGTCGCGGCGGGCTGGCAGGGTGAACTCGACTTCGCGGGCGCCATCCGGCTGGCCCTCGCCGGGCTCGTCGCAGACAAGGAAAACACCACCCTGCCCGTATCCGCACTGGAAGTAGCGGTACTGGACCGGGGATCTGAAAGCGGCCGCGGCACCCGCCGGGCGTTCCGCCGGCTCGAGGATCCGGACATCGTGGCATTGCTGGCTGAGGAGAAGTGAGATGGACAAGCGCATATTCGGCATCGAAACCGAATTCGGAATTTCCTATTCAAGTCCGGAGTCCCGGCCGCTAGCGCCTGAGGAAGTGGCCCGCTACCTCTTCCGCAAGGTGGTCAGCTGGGGACGGTCCTCCAACGTCTTCCTGACCAACGGCTCACGCCTCTACCTGGACGTCGGATCCCACCCGGAATACGCCACTGCCGAGTGCGACGACCTCGCCCAGCTGATCGCGCATGACCGCGCCGGGGAACTGATCCTCTGCGACCTCGTGGACGAAGCCCAGGAACGGCTGGCGGCGGAGGGTTTCAACGGGACCGTGTACCTGTTCAAGAACAATACGGACTCGGCCGGGAACTCCTATGGCAGCCACGAAAACTACCTCATCCCGCGCCGCGGGGAATTTTCCCGGCTCGCGGAGATCCTCATCCCGTTCCTCGTCACCCGCCAGCTGATCGCCGGCGCCGGCAAGATCCTCAAGACCCCGCACGGTGCCACCTTCGCCTTCTCCCAGCGGGCCGACCACATCTGGGAGGGAGTCTCCTCCGCCACCACCCGCTCCCGGCCCATCATCAACACCCGGGACGAGCCGCATGCCGACGCCGAGTTCTACCGGCGCCTGCACGTGATCGTGGGCGACTCCAACATGTCCGAAACGACCGCCCTGCTCAAGATCGGCACGGTGGACCTGATCCTGCGGATGATCGAGGCCGGGGTGATCATGCGCGACATGCGGATGGAGAACCCGATCCGCAGCATCCGGGAAATCTCCCACGACCTCAGCGGCCGGGCGCTGGTGCGGCTCGCCAACGGCCGGCAGCTTACGGCCCTGGAAATCCAGCGCGAGTACCTGGGCAAGGTGACGGCATTCGTCGCCGAACACGGCGCGCACAACCCGCACGTGCCGATGATCCTGGACCTCTGGGAGCGCACCCTCGACGCCATCGAAAGCGGCGACACGAGCACGATCGATACCGAAGTGGACTGGGCCATCAAGAAGAAGCTCATGGACAACTACCGGGAACGGCACGGGCTGGGCCTTGACGCGCCCCGGATTGCGCAGCTGGACCTGACTTACCATGACATTTCCCGTGGCCGCGGGCTCTTCTACCTGCTCCAAGCCCGCGGGGCGGTGCGCCGGGTAGTGGACGACACCGCGGTCAAGGATGCTGTGGACGCCCCGCCGCAGACCACGCGTGCCAAACTCCGCGGCGACTTCGTCCGGCGTGCCCAGGAGCTCGGCCGCGACTACACCGTGGACTGGGTCCATCTGAAGCTGAACGACCGCGCCCACCAGACGATCCTGTGCAAAGATCCGTTCCGGAGCGTGGACGACCGGGTGGATGCGCTGCTGGACTCGATGGGCTGATACCCAGCTTGGCACGTTATTCTGGGGTAGGGCCGCCTTGCGGTCGCTGCTTTCTTTGCCACGGGAAACCGAACGGCACTGAGTCCACCCTGCCTCGACGAAAGTTTCCAAGTGCGCCGACTACTAGCAATTCTCCTTCCCGGACTGCTGCTGCTGACCGCCTGCGGCGGCAGCGAAGCGCCCCCGGCTCCGGAACCCACCAGCCAGTCCGCGGGTGAGACCGCCAAGCTGGACTCGGTCAAACTGACCGAGAAGGGTGACAAGAAGGCCCCCGGTGTCGAGTTCACCAAACCTCTCGACGTCAAGGAACCCACTGTCAAGGTGGTCACCGAGGGCAGCGGGGAGCGGGTCAAGGCCAACCAGATTGCCAACATTTCGATCGTTGCCTTCAACGGCAAGGACGGCTCCACCCTCGAAGACACCTTCCCGAAAGATCCCGAGCCGCTGGAGCTGAACGACGAGCTCAAGACCAGCAGCCCCGTGATCTACAACGCGTTCGTGGGCGCCAAGATTGGCTCCCATATCGCCCTGGCCGTCCCCGGCCAGGCCGCCGCCGGGGGTACCGCGGCCAAGCCGACGCAACTCCTGGTCGTCAAAGTGCTCTCCGCCAAGGACGCTCCTCCGGTTCTGGACAAGCCTGCGGGCGACGCCGTCACCCCGCCGGCCGGCCTGCCGACCGTCAAGGACAACGACAAGGGCGTCCCGCAGATCTCGGTCGCCGGCGTCAAGGCGCCCACCAAGCTGATCTCCCAGGACCTCATCACCGGCAAGGGCCAGGCCCTCAAGGAGACCGACACCATCACCGTGAACTACGTCGGCGTGGCCCTGGCCACCGGCAAGGTCTTCGATTCCAGCTTTG
Organism: Arthrobacter sp. 05T420; assembly: GCF_056396305.1. Taxonomy (NCBI): domain Bacteria; kingdom Bacillati; phylum Actinomycetota; class Actinomycetes; order Micrococcales; family Micrococcaceae; genus Arthrobacter; species Arthrobacter sp. 05T420. The sequence goes on from NZ_JBFTLG010000003.1 coordinate 190,763, forward strand.
AAAGTGGCAAGAAGGCCACCTTCCCGCTGACCGGTGTCATCAAGGGCTGGACCCAGGGCCTGACCGGCAAGACGGTCGGCTCCCGCGTCCTTTTGGTGGTCCCGAAGGCCCTCGCCTACGGTGATCAGGGCCAGGGCGACGCGAAGGGCGACCTCGTCTTCGTGGTCGACATCCTCGGCGTCAAGTAACCCAGCCCAACAACCGCAACCACCACACGTCACCTCAAAGGAGTAACCATGTCATTTGGACAGCGCGACCTCGACCGCGAGAAGCCGGAAATTGACTTCCCCCAAGGAGACGTTCCCACCGAACTGGTCATCACCGACCTGATCGAGGGGGACGGCGCCGAGGCCAAGCCAGGCGATACCGTTTCCACGCACTATGTGGGCGTCGCCTGGTCCACCGGTGAGGAATTCGACGCCTCCTGGGGCCGCGGCGCGCCGCTGGACTTCCGGGTCGGCGTCGGCCAGGTCATCCAGGGCTGGGACCAGGGCCTGCTGGGCATGAAGGTCGGCGGCCGCCGCCGTCTCGAAATCCCCTCTGAGCTTGCCTACGGAGCCCGTGGCGCCGGCGGAGCGATCGGCCCGAACGAGGCCCTGATCTTCGTCGTGGACCTCGTCGCCGTCCGCTAAGGCACAGCACGCTGCAGCATCGGCTGAGTTAGCCGGCTGATTTGGCCGGCTGAATATGCCCGCTGATTTTGCCCCTGGGGCCGAGGCGCGGTAACAATCGGAAAAGTTCTTCCGGCTGTTGCCGCGCTTTCGTCATTTTCCGGGATCGGCTTTAGTACCCTTGCGGGGTGTCCGCCTCACGTACAGAACGCCTCCTGAACCTGCTCATCGCCCTGCTCAACACCAAGTACGGCCTGCGCCGCGGTGAGCTGCGCGAAAAGGTCTACCACGACACCACGAGCAGTGACGTCGCCTTCGGCCGCATGTTCGAACGTGACAAAGGCGAGTTGCGCCAGTTTGGCTTTGACGTCGAAACCGTGACAGACACCGGCTGGGGGTCCGATGACCCGGCAACCACCCGCTACAGGATCGGCAAGGAATCGAACCGGCTGCCCGACGTCAGCCTCACCCCCGAAGAGTGCACCGTCCTCATCCTCGCGGCGCAGCTCTGGGAGCAGGCCGCCCTCGGCTCAGCCGCCGTGGACGCGGTCCGTAAGCTGCAGGCCGCCGGCGGCCTCGTCGACGCCGAACTCCCCACCGGCGTCCAGCCGCGTATCCGGCCCGCAGGCCAGGCCTTCGAAGACTTGGTGGCCGCGATGCACGCCCAGCACCCGGTCAGGTTCAGCTACCTCGCCAGCAGCACGGGCCAGGAGCAGGAACGGCTGGTGGAGCCCTGGGGCCTGGGCAGCCGCTTCGGCCAGTGGTACCTCGTGGGCCACGACCGTGGCCGGGGAGACAAGCGCTTCTTCCGGCTCTCCCGCCTGACGTCCGCCGTGACCGTGCTGGAGAAGGAAAGCTTCACGCCTCCCGCCGGGTTCAATGTCCGCGCCGAGCTGGCGGCCCTGGCCGAGCTGCCGGTGCAGCACGCCGTCGTCGACGTCGAGCAGGGACGGCTCCTGGGGCTGCGCAAACGGGCGCAAGCGGTTCCGGACTCAGGTCAGGAACCAAGAACTCTGGAACCCGGGCTGCAACGGCCCGCGGGCGGGACGGACCGGCTCACGGTGCCCTTCCGCGATGCCGAGACGCTGGGCGAGGAGCTGGCCTCCTACGGTCCCCGGGCCACCGTGATTTCACCTCCCGAGCTGGAGGGCGCCGTCCGGCGCCGCCTCACCGCCGCCGCAGCCTTCGCCGCCGGGCCCGTTCCGGATGTGGCCTTCCCGGCGGCAGGACCCGCCAGCCGCACCCGCAAACGCACCTCGGAGGACCAGCTCAAGCGGATGCTGCAGCTCGTGCCCTTCCTGGTCCATAACCAGGGACTCCACATCAGCGAGGTCGCCGCCAGGTTTGGGATCACCCGCAAGGCGCTCGAGGAGGACCTGCGCATCCTGATCTGCTCGGGCCTGCCGGAAGGCTATCCCGACGATCTGCTGGACATCCAGTGGGACGATGACCACGTTTTCATCACCCAGGCACTGGACTTGACCCGTCCCGTACGGTTCACCGTGGACGAGGCCTGCGCCCTCCTGACCGGCCTGGAGACCCTCAACGGCCTCCCTGAGCTCGCCGAAGGCGGCGCACTCGAATCGGTGACGCTCAAACTCATGGCCGCGGCGGGGGAGGAGGGGCTGAAGGCGGCCGCGCTTTCAGGACCGGAGGTGGCTCCCGGTAACGCCGCCATCCTCGAAACCGCCCGTGCGGCCATCGGGTCCGGAACGCAGCTGCGCCTGTTGTACTTCTCGCCGCAGCGGGACGCCGTGTCCGAACGCGATGTGGACCCCTTGCGGCTTTACTCGCTGGACAACACCTGGTATCTCGAGGCGTACTGCCACTCTGCCCAGGGCCTGCGCAACTTCCGGCTGGACAGGATCGAAGCGCTCGAACCCAACGGCCTGCCGGCGGCCGCCGCGGCGAAACCGGCGGAAAGCTTTCCGGTGAAACTGTTCACCCCGAACGACGACGACACGGTGGTGGTGGTGGAACTTGCGCCCCGCGGCACCGGCCTCGCTGACGACTACTACGCCGAGCGCACAGCGGCCCTGCCCGGCGGCGGCATGCTCGCCGAAATCCGGTTCGGCAGCACGGACTGGCTGCCGATGTTCGTAGCCCAGCACGGCGGGATGGTGCGGATCCTGCAGCCAGGCGCCCTCGCGGTCGCGTCGCGGGAATGGATCGCCGCGGCCCTGACGCAATACAAAGCCTTCTCCGATCGCCCGATAGACTGATCGGCATGCCTTGGTGGTCCTGGATCGTTATTTGGATAGCGCTCATCGCGTTGTCGCTGCTGTTCTTCGGCGTGCTCGGCCTGCGGCTCTACCGGCAAGCCATGACCACGCTTGAGGAATTGGGGGAAGCCGCCGAACGGTTCTCCCGCCTGCCCTCGCCTTCGAGCCCCGCAGCGGGGCCCGCAACGGCCGACGCCGACGGAGACGGTGTCACCCCGGACGGCACGGATGCAGACCCTCGGCCGGTTCCCGGCGACGCCGTTTTTGCCTCACCTGCCCGGATGCGACATGATTACCACGCATCCAAGTTCGCCCGGCAGAACGCCCGCCGGCTTCGCCGCATCCAGCGCAAGAAGGACCGCGGGCAACCCCAGGCTCTGCGCGACATCGAAACGCGTTAGACATACGATGTATTTAAACGAAAGGACCTCCCCCCATGAGGCTTGAAGGCTGGCATCTCATCATCATCATCATTCTGGCATTGGTGCTGTTCGCTGCGCCAAAGCTGCCGGGCATGGCCCGCAGCTTGGGCCAGTCGATGCGCATTTTCAAGTCGGAAGTCCGGGAAATGAAGAAGGACGGCACCACTGACGCCAAGGATGGCTCCGAGCCTGTCGAAGGCCGGGTCATCAACCACCCGCAGGCCGGCGCACCGGAAAGCCGCACGGGCGACGGAACCGACGTTCCGCCGTCGACCCGCGCCTAAGACCGCATGGCACTAACCGTGAGCCGTCGATCGAACCCCGAGGGGAGGATGGCGCTCCTCGACCACCTGAAAGAGCTGCGCAACCGGCTCTTCAAGGCGGCAATCGCCGTTGTCATTGGGACAGTGGTGGGCTTCCTCGTCTACCAGCCGTTTCTGGCTGCGCTGACCAAGCCAATCCGCGACCTGAACGAACAGCAGGGCCGGCAGGCCACCCTGAACTTTGACGGCGTCGCGAGTTCGTTCGACCTCATGATCCAGGTATCCGTGTTCCTGGGCCTGATCATTGCCAGCCCCGTCTGGCTCTACCAGCTGTGGGCCTTCATTGTCCCCGGGCTGCACAAGAAGGAACGGCGCATGGCCCTGTCCTTCGTCGCCGCGGCCGTGCCATTGTTCCTGGGCGGCGTCCTGCTGGCCTGGATGGTGCTGCCGAACGCTGTGCGGGTGCTGACCGAGTTCACGCCGTCGGGCGGCTCCAACTTCATTAGCGCCCAGGTGTACCTGACCTTCGTCCTGCGGCTGCTGCTCGCCTTCGGCGTCGCCTTCCTCCTGCCGGTGGTCCTCGTGGGGCTGAATCTGGCCGGCCTCGTCAAGGGCCAGCAGCTGTTCAAGAGCTGGCGCATCACAGTGTTCCTGGTGTGCCTCTTCGCCGCGATGGCCGCCCCCGGCGCCGACGCCACCAGCATGTTCTACCTCGCGGTCCCCATGCTGGCGCTGTTCTTCGCCGCGATCGGGCTCTGCCTGCTCAACGACCGCCGGCGCGAGCGGCGCGAGGTCAAACGCGTGGCCGAGACCGAAGCCACAGCCGACCAGGCCACCCCCAGCTCCGAGCTGGAGAACCTCTAGCCTTTCGCGCATTAGGCTGGAAGCATGTCGTCACACCCCGGGCCGGAATCGCCGTCCGAACGTTACCGCGCCAGCGTCGAGCGGGCAGCCGAAGCCAAAACCTATCTTGGCGGGTTCATCCGCTCGCTCGAATTCGAACTCGATGACTTCCAGCGCGAAGCATGCCTATCCCTGCAGGCCGGGCGGGGCGTGCTGGTGGCCGCTCCCACCGGCGCCGGGAAAACAATCGTGGGGGAATTTGCCATCTATCTGGCCCTCCAGCGCGGACTCAAGGCGTTCTACACCACGCCCATCAAAGCCCTGAGCAACCAGAAGTACGCCGAGCTCGCCGCCAAGTACGGCGCCGCCCAGGTGGGCCTGCTGACCGGCGATACGAGCATCAACGGCGACGCTCCCGTGGTGGTGATGACCACTGAGGTGCTCCGCAACATGCTCTACGCGGACTCGGACACCCTGGATGACCTCGGCTTCGTGGTCATGGACGAGGTCCACTACCTCGCTGACCGCTTCCGCGGCGCGGTGTGGGAGGAAGTCATCATCCACCTGCCCAGCGAGGTCCAGGTGGCATCGCTAAGCGCCACGGTGTCCAACGCCGAGGAGTTCGGTGCGTGGCTCGACACCGTCCGCGGGCAGACAGACGTGATCGTCTCCGAACACCGCCCGGTGCCCCTGTGGCAGCACGTCATGGTGGGCCGGAAGATCGTGGACCTGTTTGCCGGCGACACCAGTTTTGACGAGATCGCGCTGCCGGGTGAGGCAACTGCAGGTGAGGCAATTGCAGGGCAGGCAACTGCGGGCGAGGCCGCCGGCCGGGCGGCGGCAGGCCGGACCGGAGCAGGCAAGGCAGTTGCCGCCGGAGCCCCCGTGGCCGTCACCGCAGAACTGTCCGGTCGGCCCGGCTTCGAGGTCAATCCGGAACTGCTTTCCATGGCGCGCGCCGAGAGCCAGATGAATTTCCGTGGCCGCTTCGGCCATGGCGGCCGGAGCCAGCGCCGCAACCAACGCAGTCAGCGGGACGAGCCGCAAAGCGCCCAGCGCAGCCCGGTGCGGAAGGCCAGCCGGCCGCAGGTTATCGCCAGCCTGGACCGGCAGGACCTCCTGCCGGCCATCACGTTCATCTTCTCGCGGGCCGGCTGCGATGCCGCCGTGGCCCAGTGCGTGGCGGCCGGCCTCTGGCTGACCACCGAGCGCGAACAACAGATCATCGCCCAGCGCGTCGACGAGGCCGCCCAGGACATCCCCTCCGACGACCTCGATGTGCTCGGCTTCTGGAGCTGGCGGGACGGCCTGCTGCGCGGACTCGCCGCGCATCACGCCGGCATGCTGCCGACCTTCAAAGAGGTCGTGGAAAAGCTGTTCGTCGACGGACTGGTCAAGGCCGTCTTCGCCACCGAAACGCTCGCCCTCGGCGTCAATATGCCGGCCCGCTGCGTCGTTCTGGAAAAGCTGGACAAGTTCAACGGCGAAGCGCATGTCAACATCACGGCGGGGGAGTACACCCAGCTGACGGGCCGCGCCGGACGCCGTGGCATCGACGTCGAGGGCCACGCCGTGGTCCTGTGGCAACCCGGCACGGATCCCGCGGCCGTCGCGGGCCTGGCCTCACGGCGGACCTACCCGCTGAACTCCAGTTTCCGCCCCACGTACAACATGTCGATCAACCTCCTGGCGCAATTCGGCCGGCCCCGCGCCCGGGAGATCCTCGAATCGTCCTTTGCCCAGTTCCAGGCAGACCGTTCCGTGGTTGGGCTGGCCAGGCAAGTCAGGAGCCGGGAGGAATCCATCGCCGGGTTCAGCAAGGCCATGACCTGCCATCTGGGGGATTTCACCGAATACGCGCGGTTGCGGCGGGCCTTGGGCGATGCCGAGGCCACCGCCTCCAGGGGCAGTTCCCGGGCGAAAAAGTCCCTCACGGAGGACTCCCTGAGCCGGCTGCTGCCAGGCGACGTGGTGGATGTCCCCGCCGGCAAGTCACCCGGGCTGGCGGTGGTGCTCAGCTCCGACCACGAATCCCGGGAGCCCCGGCCCGCAGTCATGACGCTGGACAACCAGCTCCGCCGGATCGGACTGCACGACGTCGAAGGTCCGCTGTCGCCGATCACGCGGATCAGGATTCCCAAGTCCTTCAACGCCAAGGTCCCCAAGTCCCGCCGCGATCTGGCGTCCTCGGTGCGCAACGCCATCCGCGAGCACCGGCCGCCCGCGCCCCCGCGCCGCGACGAAGACTTTGGCCGGGCCTCCGCTGCGCCCAACCAGGAGAAACGGATCAACGACTTGCGCCGCGAGCTCCGCGCCCACCCGTGCCACGGCTGCAGCGAACGCGAGGACCATGCCCGCTGGTCCGAACGTTGGTGGAAGCTCCGCCAGGAAACGGACGGCCTCATCCGGCAGATTCAAGGCCGGACCAACACCATCGCCAAGACCTTCGACCGCGTATGCGGCGTCCTGACCGGTTACGGCTACCTGGAGACCTCGGACACCGGCGTGCTGTCCATTAGCCCGGACGGGCAACGCCTGCGGCGGATCTACGGCGAAAAGGACCTGCTGATTTCGCAGTCCCTGCGGATGGGGGCGTTCAGCGACCTCGACGCCGCCGAGATCGCCGCCCTGGCCAGCGTGCTGGTCTACCAGGCCAAACGCGAGGACCGCGGCCTGCGGCCCAAGATGCCGAGTGTGTCCCTGGAGTCCGCGGTGGACATCGTGGTCCGCGAATGGTCCGCACTGGAGGACGTGGAGGAGGCCAACAAGCTGCCGCTCACCGGCGAGCCTGAACTCGGCCTCGTCTGGCCGATCTTCAAATGGGCCAAGGGCCGGCACCTCCAAGAGGTGCTGAGCGGCACCGACCTGGCTGCGGGCGACTTTGTCCGCTGGGTCAAACAGGTGATTGACCTCCTGGACCAGCTGGCCGACATCCCGAACCTCGACCCCCGGATTGCGCGGCTGTGCGAGCAGGCCATCAAACTCATCAAACGCGGCGTCGTCGCCTATTCCTCCGTGGCGTAGGGCTGCGGGCCGTGCGCCCGCCTCCCCTTGCCCCCACACGCTGGCCCGCTCGCTTGCCCGCTACTGAGACTTCCACGACCTTTGAACCCGCCGGCGCTGGGCCGGCCACCAGCTACAAGGAGTTCCCGTCCCATGACCGATTCGCCAGCCACCCCCGCCTCCCGCAAAGTCACGCTGTACCGCAACGGCTCCGTCTACACTGCGGCCGATCCCTTTGCCACCGCGATGCTGGTCGACGGCGACACTGTCGCCTGGGTCGGTTCCGAGCAGGCCGCCACTTCCATCGCGGACTCCTCCATGGAAGTGATCGACCTGCAGGGCGCGCTCCTGGCCCCCGGCTTCGTCGACTCCCACATCCACGTGACGGAAACCGGAATCGCGCTGGAGGGGCTCCAGCTGGCCGGCGTGCGCTCGGCCACTGAACTGCTCGACGCCGTAGCGGCCTCTCCTGCCAACGGCACCGTCCTGGGCCACGGCTGGGACGAAAGTACCTGGGTCGATCCCACCCTGCCCAGCCGGGACGAAATCGAACGCGCGGCCGGCGGCCGCCAGGTCTATCTGTCCCGCGTAGACGTCCACTCGGCCCTGGTTTCAAGCTCCCTGGCGGCGTCGGCCGGAGTGGACGGGCTCGATGGCGACGCCGGCGGCAGCCAGGTCAAACGCGGGGCACACACCGCGGCCCGCCGCACGGCCCGCCAGCTGCCGGCCGACGCCCTGCGCACCTACCAGCGGCGAGCCCTCGCTGAGGCGGCCGCCAACGGCTACGTGGCCCTCGCCGAGATGGCCGCCCCCCACATCGGGAGTGTCGAGGACCTGCAGCTCGCGGCGGCCTGGAATGACGGCCGGGACGCTGTCCCGGAGATCCTGCCGTACTGGGGCGAACTGGCCACATCGCAGGAGCATGGCCAGTCCATCCTTGAGGGCCTGGGCGTGTCCGTCCTCGGCCTGGCCGGGGACCTGAACATTGACGGCTCGATCGGTTCACGGACCGCCTCCCTCCGTGAGGACTACGCCGACGCGCCGGGGGAGCGCGGGAATCTGTACCTCTCCGTGGCCGAGGCAGCCGCCCACCTTGCGGCGTGCTCGCTCCTGGGGATCCAGGCAGGCTTTCACGTGATCGGCGACGCCGGCCTGGACGCGGCCCTCGATGCTCTCGACCTCGCCGCGGCCGAGGTGGGGGAGCAGCGCGTCCGCGCCGCGGGCCACCGATTCGAGCATGTTGAACTAGCGGATGCAGCAGCCATCAGCCGGCTGGCGCGCTATTCGGTCACCGTCAGCGCGCAGCCGGTCTTCGACGCCCTGTGGGGTGGCGGGGACAGCCTGTACCAGCAGCGGCTTGGTTCCCGCCGGCTGGGAATGAACCCCTTTGCACGCTTCTACGCGGCCGGTGTGCCGATCTGCTTCGGCAGCGACAGCCCGGTGACGCCGCTCCGTCCGTGGTCCAGCGTGCGGGCGTGCCTGCAGCACACCAACCCTGCGGAACAGATTTCCGCCCGGGCGGCGTTCCTTGGCCACACGCGGGCCGGCTGGCGGGCCGCCCGCTACCCCAACCCCATGGCCGGGCAGCTGGTGCCGGGGGCCCCGGCCAGCTTCGCGGTCTGGGAGGTCGACGAACTCATGGTCCAGGTTGCCGACGGCCGGGTGCAGTCCTGGAGCACCGATCCGCGTGCCCGCACACCACTTCTGCCGGCGCTGGACACGGGGAGCGATCCGGCCTGCCTGCTGACGGTACGGGACGGCCAGGAACTCTATGCCAGCGGCGCCCTCGGCGCATAACTTTCGGCGCGTAACTTTCGGCGCCTGAACCCTCGGCGCCCTGAACCTTGGCGCCTCAGGCTGGGTTCGTCATCCGCCCGGCGAAGCCGAAACATTCGCGGCGGCAACCATGCCCTGAACTGGAGCGATGCACATAACGGCAGGTCACCGCTCGGTTGACAGATCGGTCCGCCCCCGTAGCATTGAGGGGCAACGGAGGCTTGCGCTCGGCGCAGGCTCCGGCAGTCCCCGGTCCATCCCAGGTTCCCGCACCCGCGGGAGCTTCCTGGTCATGACCACGGGCACCCCCAGGGGGCGGGTCCACTTTGCAGCAGAAAACGGTTCCGGCGTCGCAATTCGAGGCCTGCCGGAACTGGCCCGTAGCGGGTGGACCTGCCCGGGGGGTCATTCGGCCCCTTCAGGCGCGCGTAACTCCCTATAATGGGAAGTTGCGCCTGAATATCCAGAACGACTGACGTTCGGCGCCCCGACCGCTCCCTTCAAGGAAAGGCCTCGCTGTGCGTGTCCTCACCATCATCCCGACCTATAACGAGCTGGAATCGTTGCCCAAGACCCTCGGTCGCCTGCGGACAGCCGTGCCCGCGTCCGACGTGCTGGTTGTCGACGACAACAGCCCCGACGGTACGGGGCAGCTGGCGGACCGTCTGGCCGCCGAAGACGGCCAGGTCCACGTCCTGCACCGCGCCGGAAAGGCGGGCCTCGGCGCGGCGTACATCGCCGGTTTCAAGTGGGGCCTCGACGCCGGCTACGACATCCTCGTGGAGATGGACGCCGACGGCTCGCACCAGCCCGAGCAGCTGCCCCAGCTCCTCGAGGCCGTGGAACAGGGCGCGGACCTCGCCATGGGCTCACGCTGGGTTCCTGGCGGCCGTGTGGTCAACTGGCCGATCTACCGCCAGGCCATCAGCCGGGTCGGCAGCACCTATGCCCGGATCATGCTGGGCGTGAAGATCAAGGACGTTACCGGCGGCTTCCGCGCCTTCCGCCGGACCACGCTCGAGAAGTTGAACCTGGATACCGTGGACTCGGTCGGCTACGGCTTCCAAGTGGATCTGGCCTGGCGCGTGGCCAAGCTCGGCCTGACGATCGTGGAACGTCCCATCACCTTCGTTGAGCGGGAGCTCGGCGCTTCGAAGATGAGCGGCAACATCGTCGTCGAAGCCATGATCAACGTCACCAAATGGGGGCTCACGGCCCGCTGGAACAAGCTCCGGGGCAAGCAGGACACCAGGCAGGCCGCCTAGCAGCGCGGACGGCTCCCGTCCCCGGATGGCAATCCGGACCAAAAAGGGCCGGGCCCGCATCAACAGAAATGATGCAGGCCCGGCCCTTGCCGTAGCCGGTGTTCTTTGGGCTAGGCCGAGCGGCGTTCGCCGCGGCGTTCGCGCAGGATCGTGAGGCGGTCTTCGAGGATCTGCTCAAGCTCGGGAAGCGAGCGGCGCTCCAGCAACATGTCCCAGTGCGTGCGCACTGCCTTTTCGTTGCTGTTGACCGGGCGTTCGCCGTCCACCAGCAAGGCCTCCTTGCCCGTCTTCGACACCCAGACCGGAGGAATTTCGGCTTCCGAGGAGAACGTCACGAACACCTGTTCGCCGTCCTCGCAACGGTATTCAACCCGCTGGCGCGGAGCCGGTTCGACGCCGGATTCGGTCTCCATGCTCTGTGCGCCAAGGCGCATACCCCGCAGGCTGCGATCGCTCATCTTTTCTCCCTCTATTCGGTTCGCAAGGTCCAGCCCTGCGTTGTCCGGGGGCCGTCAGGCGCCGGACATCTGGTTCCACCGCGCTGTACCGTGCCTGGCCCGTAGAGCCCGGCCAGAAGACAGTCAGCAGTGGACAAAAACTGTTTGGAACACTATTGGATTCAACGCTGTGCGGAGCGTTTTTGTTCCGGACGGCTGAACCGACCGGACAAATAACCAAGTATACGGGAGTGGTGCCTGCGAGGTAAAGCGAGTGGTCCCGCGGGTGGGACTGCGTAGGCTGTACCCGTCTGGCCCGGCTTAAGCTGGCCGGCCCCCGCAGCCGGGCCGAGACGGCCAGGCTGCGGGGGCCAGCAGGGACCACTCGGGCCGTGCAGTTACGCGGGCGGCGTCCACATGAACCGGGGCGGGCGCAGGCTCAGGGCAGGTGCCCTTGGCCGTCCGCACCGACGGGCGCTGACGGCGGAGCAACGTCCGACGTCGGGGACACCTGCTCTTGGACCGCGTTGGCACCCAGTACGTTGCCGATCCCCTTGAGGGCCTCGCCAATTTCGCTGGGAATGATCCACAGCTTGTTCGAGCTTCCCTCGGCAATCTTCGGGAGGGTCTGGAGGTACTGGTAGGCGAGCAGTTTCTGATCCGGGTTGCCCTTGTGGATCGCGTCGAAGACCTTCTGGATGGCCTGAGCCTCGCCGTCGGCCCGCAGGATCGCGGCCTTGGCGTCGCCTTCGGCCTTCAGGATGGAGGACTGACGCTGGCCCTCGGCAGTCAGGATTGCGGACTGCTTGGTGCCTTCGGCCGTCAGAATTGCAGCGCGGCGGTCACGTTCGGCCCGCATCTGCTTTTCCATCGAATCCTGGATCGAGTGGGGCGGATCGATCGCCTTGAGCTCCACCCGGGAGACCCGGATGCCCCAGCGACCGGTGGCCTCGTCCAGGACTCCGCGGAGCTGGCCGTTGATCTGGTCGCGCGACGTCAGCGCTTCCTCAAGGTTGAGGCCGCCCACCACGTTGCGCAGGGTGGTGGTGGTGAGCTGTTCCACGGCCTGGATGTAGTTGGCGATCTCGTAGGTGGCGGCCCGTGCGTCAGTGACTTGGAAGTAGACGACGGTGTCGATCGAAACCACGAGGTTGTCTTCAGTAATGACGGGCTGCGGCGGGAAGGAAACCACCTGCTCGCGCAGGTCGAGCAACGGCAGCAACCGGTCCACAAACGGGATCAGCAGGGTAAGTCCGGGGTTCAGCGTGCGTTGGTATTTGCCCAGCCGTTCAACAACGCCGGCCCGGGCCTGTGGAATGATCCGAACCGACCGGACCAGCACAATAATTACGAACGCAATTAGTACCAGCAGCACAATTGCGACTGCGATATCCATACATCACCTATTCCCCAGTTGTTTGGTTTGTTCTCGCTCAGGCAGTTCAGCGGGCTGCCGGACAGCTGTGGCCGCAGAACTGCTTGCGGTTATTGGATTGCCGATTCCGGCTGCGGGGCCACGATCGCTGTGGCACCGTCGATGGCACTGACAACAGCCTGCTGCCCGGGCACCAGCACTCCCGATTGGGACCGTGCACTCCAGACGTCCCCGCCAATCTTGACGAGGCCCCCACTTTCGTTCACTGCCTCCATGACGACGGCGGACTCGCCGATGAGGCGTTCGATGTTCGTGCGCTGATCCGCAGGGCCCCGGTGCAGATGTTTCAAGGCCACCGGCCGGACGAAGCCGATCATGAGCAGGGATACCACGCAGAAGGCGATGATCTGCAGCCACGGATCTGCGCCGGCGAAGTCCGCCACGAGCCCGGCGAGGGCGCCGCCGCCGAGCATGATGAAGAACAGGTCCAGAGTGATCATCTCGACCACGGCAAACAGGAGAAAGAGCGTGAGCCACAGGGCCCACCAATTCTCGATCAACCATTCAGACATCTATTCCCCCTTGAGTTCCGGGAGCTGCGGGCACAGTTCCCCAGTAACTGTCTTTCCATCCTATGCGGAAGGGCAATAGCTGGAACAGGGAGTTGGGAATTGATGGACAAAGTGGCCAAGTCGTTATTCACGGGTCGGCTCCTGCCCCGGTTTCCCCGCCCCAATTCGCCTCAGGCAGCTGTTCGGGGTGTCCTGAATGCGTGCCCAGACGCGGCGCCGCGGCGTCGCGCCAGGATTGGTCAGGGGGTGGGCTCAAAAACGCTGATCCGGAAACGGGCCGAGACAGCGGTGCGCGCCGGAAGCGCGGCCGCGAGGGCTGCGAGTGCGGCACGGTCCAGGTGGTGGCCGGCGGGTCCCATGTAGGCGAGGTTGGCGACGTCGCGCGGACTCAGGGTCAATGCCAGGTCCAGATCCCGTGTTTCGACGGGCGCGAAATGCTGGCCCAGGGATGCCGCGAGCCGTTCATCCTTGGCCGGTTCGATCCCCAGCATCCCGGTGAGGCCGGCAACCTCCTCCAGGTGCCCGGGCCGTGGCGTGACAACAACCAGGCGGCCGCCTGGGCGGAGCACCCTGGTGAACTCGGGTGCGTTGCGCGGGGCAAAGACCACGGTGACGACGTCGACGGCGTTCTCCGCGACCGGCAAAGGCTGCCACACGTCACCGACCACGTTCAAGGCTTCCGGGTTCATCCTGGCGGCGCGGCGCAGTGCGAACTTGGAAATGTCCAGGCCGATTGCCGCGGCCCAAACGCTGTCCGCCGGAACACTCTCCGCCGGCGGCTCGCCCGGCAATGCAAAATCCGATGCTGCACCATCGTGGGCGGCCAGGTCCCGGACGACACGATCCAGCACGGCCCTGAGGTAGTGGCCCGTTCCCGTTCCGGCGTCCAGCACCACGCCCCGGCGGCCCGGGGTGGCCACTAGCGCCGGCGCTGCCAGCTCGGCAATGGCATCGGCCAGCGGCTGGTAGTGCCCCGCCGACAGGAAATCGAAGCGGGCCGCCACCATGTCCGCACTGTCGGCTTCAAAAACAGTCCCCTTGCCGACCAGGAAGTTGAAGTATCCCTGCTTGGCAGCATCAAAGCTGTGGCCAGCGCCGCACACCAGGGTGCGGGCACCGCCGGCACCGAACCGCAGAGCGTCCCGGCACACCGGGCACAGGAGGGGAAATTCGGTGGCGGGAGGCATGGTTTCATCCTAAGCGCGGATCCCCGGCCCTCCTCGCGGACAGGGCATGCTGGAGGCGGCACGGAACGCGGCACGCTGGGGCAATTGGCGGCAGGGGCGCCGCGTGGGGAATGGGAAGCCGACAGGGAACGCGGCGCACCCACAGGACGTGAGGTATTTCACAGCTCGCGCACCACGGGCTAGGCTCGCAATCGTGAAATCTGAACATCTACCGCTGCTCAATTCCGTCTCAGCCCCCACCGTGCACCCTGACGGGTCCCGCGCCGTGGTGTCCGTGATCCGCCCGGACTTCGATGCCGACGCCTACGTGGGCCAACTGTGGACCGTGCCCTTGGACCCTGAGCAGAAGAATCCAAACTCGGACAACCCAAACCCCACCAACCCGGACCACCGGCCGCGCCGGCTAACCCGCGGCTTCCGCGACACCGCACCCGACTTTTCACCAGATGGCCGGGCCCTCGCGTTCCTGCGTGCGGCCGCCGGCGGTAAGCCGCAGCTTCACGTGGTGGAAGCCGCCGGCGGCGAACCCCAACTGCTAACGGCCGCCCCACTGGGGGTCAGCTCCTTTGCCTGGTCACCGGATTCCCGCAGCATTGTCTTCGGTGCCAGGACTCCTGACGAGGGCCGGTACGGCAGCATCGACGGCGTGGGCGCAGGCAGCGAGGACGCCCGGCTGATCACCGATTTCCAGTACCGGATGAACGGGCTTGGCTACACGGCCGACAAGCCCCTGCAGCTATTCCTCATCGAGGTGCCGCAGCTTGACGCCGAACCGAAGGTGGCCCCGGCCGGACGCGCCCTCAAGGCCCTCGGCGCCGCGGCCGACCCCGCAGAGACCCGCGCCAGCCTGCTGCCGGACGCCAAGCAACTCACCACCGGGGCAGCAGACCACAACGACGCCAGCTTCAGCGCCGACGGCGGTACCATTTACTTCACCGCGGCCTTGCACGAGGACCGGGACACCGACCTGGTCAGCAGCATCTACGCCGTTCCCGCCGCCGGAGGGCAACCGCAGGCCGTCACTCCGGGCAATACCGGACGGCAGACCATCAGTGCCGTACGCCAGTCCGCGGACGGGGAATGGCTGTTCTTCCTCGCCCAGGACTTGGGCGCGTCCGGCCGGGACTTCGTGGCCAGGAACACCGCCCTGTATGCCACGCCTTCCGCCGGCGGAGACGCGACAGCGCTCAGCGACGCCGAGACCCTGGACCTCTCCGGCGGGAGCCGGATCGAGCTGCGCGGCGCCGCGAGCGCCCTGGTGCTGAACAATGCTCGGGGAACCGTGGAACTGCACGAATTCGACGCGACGGGAGCCCACACCGTCGTCCTGGAAGGGAACCGGGTGGTGACCGGGGCCGCGGTTGGCGGGGGGACGGTCGTGGTGAGTTTCAGCGATTTGACCACGGCAGGGGACTTGGCCGTGGTCGATGGCGGGCAGGTCCGCCGCTTGACGGACTTCTCCGCGCCGCTTCGGAGCGTTGCGGGCATCAGCGAGCCGCAGGAACTGACGTTGCCCTCGGTCGACGGGTACCCGGTCCATGGCTGGCTCGTGAAGCCGGCAGGGCCAGGGCCGCACCCGGTGCTACTGAACATCCACGGTGGCCCTTTTGCCCAGTTCGGCGTGGCCTTGTTCGACGAAGCCCAGGTCTATGCAGGGGCCGGGTATGCCGTGCTCATGTGCAATCCGCGGGGCTCGGCCGGCTACGGCCAGGACCACGGACGGTCCATCAAGGAGCGGATGGGAACCGTGGACATGCAGGACGTCCTCGCCTTCCTGGACGGGGCCGTGGAGAAGTTTGAGGACCTGGACGGCGCCAATGTCGGCATCATGGGCGGATCGTACGGCGGCTACCTGACAGCGTGGACCATCAGCCACGATCACCGTTTCCGGGCGGCCATCGTCGAGCGCGGTTTCCTGGATCCCGTGAGCTTCACGGGTTCTTCTGATATCGGCTGGTTCTTCGGCGGGGAATACACCGGCCCTTCGGCGGAGCAAATGGCGTCGCAGAGTCCCATGGCCCGCGTGGAGAACGTGCGGACGCCGTCGCTGGTGATCCACAGCGAGGAGGACCTCCGGTGCCCCGTGGAGCAGGGGCAGCGGTACTTCACTGCCCTTAAGCAGCAGGGCGTCGAGACCGGATTCCTGGTCTTTCCTGGCGAGAACCACGAGCTGTCCCGGTCCGGTACTCCGCACCACCGGAAGCAGCGGTTCGATGAAATCCTGAAGTGGTGGGGCCGCTATCTGCCATCCGCCGGGAATCCGGCACCGCAGCCGTAATCCTCCGCAGGGTCCGGCAGGAACCCGAGTTCCTGCCGGGCGCGGTTGATGTCCGGCTGGGCCCAGCGGGCGGAGTATTCGGCATTATTGCTGAGGGAGCGCAGCTCGGCCCGGTCAAGAAACAGGACTCCGTGCAGGTGGTCGGTTTCATGCTGGACAATCCGGGCCTGCCAGCCGGTGAAGGTCCGCGCCAGGGGCGTGCCGTCCGGGGCCGTGAAGTCGAGCTGGACGGATTCCGGCCGCATCACGGCTGCCTGCAGGCCGCCAATGGAGAGGCAGCCTTCGTAGAACGCCACGGACTTCTCGCCCAGGGGCCGATAGCTCGGGTTCAGCATGGCAAAGAACGGCAGCGGCTCCCTCCCGCGGACGGCAGCGACGTCGGGATCGACCGCGAACTGATCCTCCAGTACGGCAAGCTGCAACGGAATCCCCAGCTGCGGTGCCGCCAGGCCGACGCCCGGGGCCTTGTGCATCACGCTGCGCATAAGGTCGATGAGGTGGCCCAGTTCGGCGTCACTCAACTGACCGTCGAACGGTGCCGCCACGTGCCGGAGCACCGGATGCCCTGCCTGGACAATCGGGGGCAAGATACCCACGCCCAGGAGCTCCTGGACGGCCTCGCTAATCCGGGCGGCGCTGTAGTCGGTGGGCCTGGCGTCAAAGGACATGCCCCCAGACTACTGGCGGCCGCACGCCTTCGTCACAAAGTCGTAGATCCGGCCGCGAAGTCGGCTGCCGGCGTCGATCTTCAGGACGCCCTCCCGGTCCGCCACCCTGACCCGCAGCGGCAGGAGCGTGCCCACCTTGTCTTCGGCCACGGCGTGGGGATCGCAGCGGGCGGGCCGGATGCCAAGGCGCACTTCCGCCGGCGGGCCGCCGGCCCGAAGCGTCAGCGAATGCGGCCATGGCGCTTGCGGGGCCTCCGCCAGGAGTGTGGTTTCCTCCACCCGGTCAAGCACCAGCTCACCGGCGCTTCCAGCTCCTGAACCGCTGGCGGCGCGCGGTTGGATCAGCAGGCGCACGACGCCGGTCCGCCCGTCCGCGGCGACCTCAAGGTCCGGAGCCAGTGCGACGGCGGCCACGGCGGAGGCGGCCCGGGTCAGGCACATCTCGGAATTGTTCCGCGCCAGGACGCCGAACGGATCCGTGGCGGGTGCGGTGGCGTCGGCTGGAGGCGGCACGCTTGCCTGTTGCGCAGTTCCTTGTTGCGCAGTTCCTTGTTGCACAGTTCCTTGTTGCGCAGGCCCGTTGCGCCCGGCGCCCTGCGGCACGGCCAGCCGGAGGGCGACAAATGCGGAGCCCGCGGCGGCGCCGGATGCAGTTCCCGGTCCACTTGGACCAGGGGGATTGGGGCCGCACTCCGGTGCGGGCAGCGGCGCCGGCAGGCTCTTCGTCTGTCCCGGCGGAAGCTCTATCCCGCCGGTGCGCGCCGGCCACGTGATCGGCGCCGCAAACAGCGGGCTGGTCAGTTCCGCACCGAGGACGGTCAGGGGAGCGCCGGTGGTGTTGGTGAGCTGGATTTCGATGATTTGTTTGCTGTAGTTGTCGCGGAACTGGCTGATTTCCGCGGTCACAGGGCCGGTGGGGACCGGTGACGTCGCCGTCGCGGTCGTAGAGGTTGCGGTGCTGCCGGTCCCGCCGACCGTGCCGGCACTGCAGGACGCCGCAACGCCCAGCACGGCAGCGGCAGCCGCAACCCGCAGCAGGATGCGGCGCCGGCGCGTCACAAGAAGGCCGTCCATGCGCACAGTCTAATCCGGGGCTTCGTCCACCCTTACTGCATAGTGAAGCGGCGGGCGATCAGTGCGTTCACGGCCGGAACTGCGGCGACGCCTCCGATGGCCCGGTTCCGCGCCGTCAAAAGGCCCTCCTGGAGGGGCCGGCCCAGGGCCATGTTGATTTCGGCCTGGCGTGTGGCCCTCGCCGCCGCCCGCAGCCGGGTCCGTTCAAAGGTTCGTAGGTCGCCTTCTACCCCCTGGCCGCGCATGGCAGCCGACACGATAGGGGCCAGGGCCGCTGCGTCCAGCCAGCCCAGGTTCATGCCCTGCCCGCCGATGGGGCTGACTTCATGGGCCGCATCGCCGATCATCACTACGCGTCCGGTCACCATCCGGCGGGCCAGGCGTGTGCGGACGCCGAAGCGGCTGAGCATGCTGTTGGTCCCGGCGTCGATGTCGAGTCCCGTCCGCTCGCGCACGCAGTGCATGAGCCACTGTGCGTCGCCGCCCTGGCCGCCCGCAGTTATGTCGCCGGCAGTCATGTCGCCATCCATGAGGCTTCCAGCAGTGAGGTCGCCGGCGCCCAGCCGGACCACCCAGCGGCGGCGCTGACCGGGCAAGGGGAAAGACTCCACGATGCCCGCCCCGGCCAGGAAAAGCGCGGCGTCCGGGCCGAACCCGGTGTTGTCCGCGAAGTCCCCCATGAGGTAGCTGTCCGGGTAATCCTTCCCGCGCAAGGCGACGCCCCGCAGCGCCCGCACAGTGGAGCGCACGCCGTCGGCGGCAATGACCAGCGGCGCCGTATAGCGCAGGGGGCCGCTCCCGGATTCGGCTTCCACGGTGACCCGGGCGCCGTCGTCGGACAGCCGGGTGAGCCGGACGCCGCGGTGCAGGGCACCGTCGTCGAGCTCATGGACGCGCCGTTCCAGCAGCGCCTCCGTACGGCCCTGGGGCAAGGAGAGGATGAAGGGAAAACGGTCCGAGACGCCGGCAAAGGACATCTGGGCGAGGCATTTCCCGCCCGCCAGCGCCACTCCGCGGCGGATCGGGACGCCTTCGGCAACCAGCGCCCCGGCAACTCCGGTTCCGGCAAGCGCGGACAGCGCCGGCGGATGGATGCCGATGGCCCGCGAATGCGGTTCCGGTGCGCTCCGCTGTTCCAGGATCTGCACCTCCATGCCGTCCTGCAGCAGCAGGGCGGCCATGAACAGTCCCACCGGGCCGGCGCCGACGATCAGCACGTCAGCCACGGGCAGCGGGCCTCTCCGGATAGTCGCCGTCGGGAGTATCCAGCAGCAACAGGTTCCGAAACGGGACGTGGCGGGCAACTGTCCAGCCGGCGGGAGCGGCGGCGGCCAGTTCCGCGGCGGTATAGCTTCGCCGGATCGAGGTCAGCCCGTCCTGCCGGATGTAGGAGCCAGTGAGCACCCAGGAGCCGGCAAAGAAGAGCGCGTACGCGGCGGGGCTCCGGCGGATGTCGTTGTGGACCGCGGTGCCACGGGACAGCATGGCCGACTCGGCAAGGAACGCTCCCAGCCCGTCGAGGTGGTGCAGCACATGGTTGGACACCACGACGTCGTACCGGTGGCCCTCTTCGAGCAGCTCGGCAGAGCTCACTTGGCGAAACGTCACGTCCGCCGCCGCGTGGCGGGAATGGGCGAACAGGATTGCCCGCGGATCCGGGTCAATGGCGGTGACCTCAAGCCGCAGTCCGTCCCGGGCGGCCCATCGGGCAAGCAGCACCGAGAGGTCGCCCCCGCCGCACCCGATGTCCAGCAGGGAGGTGGGGGAGTCCGCGGACAGCCGCGGCCGGATCCGCGTCCGATAGATGCCCCGCCAACCGGCCACCACACGGCTGACGAGTGCGAACTGGGCATAGGTGCGCTCCAGGCGGCCCGGATCGCAGCCGGGCAGGTCCATTTCCTCGACGGCGTCTGACGCGCGGTCCCGCAGGAGGGCCGCCCGGAGGCGTTCCCTGCCCTGCTTCGCGCTCAACGGTTTCAGCGTGGCCGCTTTCAGACCCGCACCGCCACTGGGTCCGCCGGTTCCGCCGCGGAATCCTGCCGCGCGGCCGCCGCGGGCGGCGGGGCGGCCAGCCTGGTGAAGAGCGCCGTTTCCACGGTCAGGCCCGGGCCGAAGGCCATCGAGCAGATCCGTTCCGCGCCGGGGCCATCAGAGCCTCCTGGGCTGGTCCCGGCGTCGTCCGCGGCCACGTCACTGGCGGGCAGTTCCAGGATGTGTTTGAGAACGAACAGGACGGTGGCGCTGCTCATGTTCCCGAAGTTCCGGAGGGTTTCGCGGGCGGGGACCAGCTGTTCGTCGCTGAGGTCCAGCCGGGACTGGACCTTGTCCAGGATGCTCCGGCCGCCCGGGTGGATGCCCCAGTGCTGGATGTCGCGGTAGCGGAGTCCCTGCAGCGAGCTGTCGCGGGACAGGAGGGGTTCGAGGGCGCCGATGATGTGGTCGTCGATGATGTGCGGGACATAGTTGCCCAGCACCATCTCGAAGCCTTCGTCGCCGATGTTCCAGGCCATCGAGTCCTCCCCGACGGGCGTCAGAACGGTTTCGAAGTGGTCCAGCCGCAAAAGGGGAGGTTCGTTCGGAATGTCCCGCGCGGTGATGATGGCCGCAGCGGCGCCGTCGGCGAACAAGGCCGATCCCATGATGGTGTCCGGATCATTGGAGGTCCGGACGTGGAGGGAGCAGAGTTCGGCACAGACCACGAGCACCGTGGCATCAGGGTCCGCCTCGCAAAAGGACTTCGCGGCCCGCAGTGCCGGGAAGGCGGCGTAGCAGCCCATGAAACCGAGGTGGTACCGCTGGACGGCCGGGTCCAGGCCGAGGGCCCGGACAATCTTGTAATCCGGGCCCGGATTGAAGAAACCGGTACACGAGACGGTTATCAGATGGGTGATGTCCGGCGCCCCGATTCCGGGACAGGCATCCAGGGCTTTTTGGGCGGCCTCAATGAAGAGTTTGGTCGCTTCTGTGGCGAATATGCCGTTGCGGACCTTGGTGCTGGGGCTGAGCACCAAGCCGGTTGCCGGGTCGAAGAACTGGGGGTCTTCCGCCCGGCTGTCCGTGGTGAGCTCCTCGACTGCCGTGTGCCGGGTGTCGATGGCTGCTGAATCAAAGCACGTGTTGACCAGCCGGGATCCGAGCCGCGTGAGGCCCGGCTGTGCGGCGAACACGGCCCTGGCCTCGGGCTGGACCAGGATGGTTGGCGGGACTGCAGTTTCTAAGGACCTCAGGTAGACCGTCATGGTTCATTCTCAGTGAGCCCGCCGCCAAAGACAATGGACGGACCCGGGATTTGGCACGGCGGCCCGACTGGACAACTTCGGCGCGAAGTAGCACGATCTCACATGTGACCAGCAAACCCGACCGGGCGCAGCACTTGCGTGACCTCGCCCTGCTGCGCCGCGTCCGTGACCGGATGGACCGGGAGTATGCGCAACCGCTCGACGTCGAGGCCCTCGCCCGCGGTGTGCACCTGTCGGCTGGACACCTCAGCCGCGAGTTCCGCCTCGCGTACGGCGAGTCGCCGTACAGCTACCTGATGACGCGGCGCATCGAGCGCGCGATGGCGTTGCTGCGCCGCGGCGATCTCAGCGTCACCGAAGTCTGCTTCACAGTCGGATGCTCGTCCCTGGGCACCTTCAGCACCCGCTTCACCGAGCTGGTCGGCGTACCGCCCAGCGTCTACCGGCGCGAGGCTGCCCGTACGACCGCGGGGATGCCGTCCTGCGTAGCGAAACAGGTGACCAGACCGGTCAGGAATCGAGAAGTGCCGGCCCCGGCACCGCAGTTAGCATAAATTCCATGGACATCAATATTCACGCGAGTTTCCTCCCACACAACGATCCCGACGCCGCCGTCGCCTTCTATCGCGACACGCTCGGCTTCGAGGTCCGCAACGACGTCGGCTACGGCGGGATGCGGTGGATCACGGTCGGCCCGCCTGACCAGCCGGGCACGTCGATCGTCCTGGAGCCGCCTGCCGCCGACCCCGGTGTCACCGACGACGAGCGCCGCACCATCGACGAGATGATGGCCAAGGGCACCTATGCCCGCATCCTCCTCGCCAGCAAGGACGTCGACGCCACCTTTGAGCGACTGCAGGCCAGCGGTGCCGAGGTGGTCCAGGAGCCGACAGAGCAGCCCTACGGAGTCCGCGACTGTGCCTTCCGCGACCCCGCGGGCAACCTGATCCGCATCCAGCAGCCGCTCTGAACTGTCCCGCGGGCGCAGGACAGGCGGATGCAGGGCCCGGAGGCCGAGCCGGAAGCTGATTAGATAGAGCAAAGCGACGCTGAGGGAGCCCGCGCAGGCGGCCCCGCAAACAGATGGAGGCACCATGGGCATGGCCACGAGGGCGGACTCGCAGTCGGCTGCGGAGCATGTTGCGGACACCCACGATTTGATCCGTGTGCAAGGCGCACGCGAGAACAACCTCAAGGACGTCAGCATCGAGATCCCGAAGCGCCGGCTGACGGTGTTCACCGGCGTCTCCGGCTCAGGCAAGAGCTCCCTGGTGTTCGCGACCATCGCCGCGGAGTCGCAGCGGATGATCAACGAGACCTATAGCGCCTTCGTGCAGGGCTTCATGCCGTCGCTGGCGCGGCCGGAGGTGGACCACCTCGAGGGGTTGACGACGGCGATCATCGTCGACCAGGAGCGGATGGGCGCCAACCCCCGCTCCACCGTCGGCACCGTCACCGACGCCAACGCAATGCTGCGCATCCTTTTCAGCCGGCTGGGGTCCCCGCATGTGGGGCCTCCGACGGCGTTCTCCTTCAACGTCCCGACCCGGAAGGCGAGCGGGGTGATGAGCACCGAGGAGGGCGGCCGGGTGGAGAAGAGTGTGGTGCACGATGCCGTCTACCTGGGCGGCATGTGTCCGCGCTGCGAGGGCATGGGCTCGGTCTCCGACTTCGACCTCACCGCGCTCTACGACGACTCCAAGTCGCTCGGCGGCGGCGCCCTGACGATCCCCGGCTACAGCATGGACGGCTGGTACGGCCGCATCTTCAGCGGTGCCGGCTTCGACATGGACAAGCCGATCGCGAAGTTCAGCAAAAGGGAAATGCACGACCTCCTCTACAAGGAACCGACCAAGATCAAGGTCGAGGGAATCAACCTGACTTATGAGGGACTGATCCCCAAGATCCAGAAATCGATGCTCTCCAAGGACGTCGAGGCGATGCAGCCGCACGTCCGCGCTTTCGTGGAGCGCGCCATCACGTTTCAGGCCTGCCCGGAGTGCGAGGGCACGCGGCTCAGCCGGGAGGCCAGGTCCTCGAAGATCCAGGGCAAGAACATCGCCGACCTCTGCGTCATGCAGATCAGCGACCTGGCCGTGTGGGTCCGCGAACTCAACGAACCTTCGGTCGAGCCGCTCCTGAAAGGTTTGCGGCATCTGCTCGACTCGTTCGCCGAAATCGGGCTGGGTTACCTTTCCCTGGACCGGCCGGCGGGCACGCTGTCCGGGGGAGAGGCCCAGCGCACCAAGATGATCCGGCACCTGGGCTCGTCCCTGACAGACATCACCTACGTCTTTGACGAGCCGACGATCGGCCTGCACCCGCACGACATCGAGCGGATGAACCAGCTGCTGCTGCAGCTGCGCGACAAGGGCAACACCGTGCTCGTCGTCGAGCACAAGCCGGAGACCATCGCGATTGCCGACCACATCGTTGACCTCGGTCCCGGCGCAGGCACCGCGGGCGGCAGCGTCTGCTTCGAGGGAAGCGTGGAGGGGCTCCGGGGGAGCGACACCATCACCGGCCGCCACCTCGACGACCGGGCCGCGGTGAAGGAATCGGTACGCCCGTCCTCGGGCGCACTGGAGGTTCGTGGCGCGTCCACGAACAATCTTCAGGGCGTGGATGTCGACATCCCGCTCGGCGTGCTGTGCGTGGTCACCGGCGTCGCCGGCTCCGGGAAGAGTTCGCTGATCCACGGTTCGGTGGACGGCCGCGACGGTGTGGTGGTGATCGACCAGGGTGCCATCAAGGGATCGCGCCGCAGCAACCCCGCGACGTACACGGGCCTGCTCGAGCCGATCCGCAAGGCGTTCGCGAAGGCCAACGGCGTGAAGCCGGCGCTGTTCAGCTCAAACTCGGAAGGCGCCTGCCCCACCTGCAACGGGGCCGGAGTGATCTTCACCGAACTCGGTGTCATGGCCACTGTCGAGTCCACCTGCGAGGACTGCGAGGGCAAGCGATTCCAGGCCTCGGTGCTGGAGTACAAGCTGGGCGGCCGCAACATCGCCGAGGTGCTGGCGATGTCGATGTCCGAGGCCCAGGGGTTCTTTGCGGAGGGGGAAGCCCGCACTCCGGCGGCCCACAAGATCCTCGACCGGCTCGTGGACGTCGGTCTCGGGTACCTCACCCTCGGCCAGCCGCTCACCACGCTGTCCGGTGGTGAGCGGCAGCGCGTCAAGCTCGCCACCCAGATGGCAGAGAAGGGCGACGTCTACGTCCTCGACGAGCCCACCACCGGCCTGCACCTCGCCGACGTCCGGAACCTGCTGGGCCTCCTGGACCGGCTCGTCGACTCCGGCAAGTCGGTGATCGTCATCGAGCACCACCAGGCGGTCATGGCACACGCCGACTGGATCATCGACCTCGGCCCCGGCGCCGGCCACGCCGGCGGCAGGCTCGTCTTCGAGGGCACGCCCGCCGACCTCGTGGCCGCCCGCTCCACGCTCACCGGCCAGCACCTCGCGGCTTACGTCGGCGCCTCCTAAACCGCTCCGGGCCCGGCGGATTCCACCAGCGGGTCCGCCTGGTCTGCGGCCGCCTTGCGCGTGGTGAACGGCAGCACCAGCCGGGAGCGGTGGGCGGCGTCGCGGTAGATCTTGTGCGTGACGGGACGGCCCACCGGCAGGTGGAAGGCATCCGGGGGCAGCAGCGAGTTATGCTCGTCGGCCAGCGGCTCGCCGTTCGACAGTTCCACGCTCAGGGTGTGACCGGGTTTGAAAGTGTTCGCGAACGGGTAGAGGCGCAACACGTACTCCTCGATCGTGCCGGGTTCCACCGGAACCGATCGGGTGTGCGGGTGTACCGGGCTGCCTTCGGCGCTCCGCTTGTCGAGCTCGCGGTGCGAGGCCTTGAGGTAGCCGCTGGTGATGAGCTGGCGCTTGCCATTGGGAGCGTAGTCCCACAGGCGCAGGATGAAGTTGGTGTCCGGTTGGTCGATCTCGGCGAAGATGTGCGCCGCGCCGGTTCCGATCAGTTCGGTGTCCTCCTCGAAGGGCGGGGTGGACCAGTTGATGATTTCCACCTTGTCGGTCACCGTCAGCGGGGCCTGGTAGAAGCCGTCCGGGGCGGCGAACTCGGCACCCATGAGCTCGGGTTCGGTGGACAGCTTGTGACGCGGGCGCAGATAGAGCGCCTTGTATTCCACGTCCTTGGGCGGCCATGCCTCGGCGGTCACGAGCTCGCGGGAGCCCTCCACGAAGACGCTCACGGCCGGCTCGTCCATGACGCCGTTGTCGATGCCCTTGATCCAGTAGTCGTACCACCGGAACATCTTGTCGTGCTCTTCGATGAAGGGACGCGACTGCATTGGTGGGTAGGGGCCGATGTCCAGCTTCTTCGGGCCCTTGAGCTTGTTGAACAGCTCGATTGTGCCATCCATGGTCCATCCGCGGCCCTGGTCGATCTGCAGCCACACCGGGATGTCGATGTTCGGGGCCAGCGTGATGGGGTTGCGCTCCTCGTACCAGTCCCCGTCGAGCTCGTTCATCACGATGTCGAACCAGGCTTCGTGGTTCTTCGGGTAGTTCAGGACATGGACCAGGTTCGGCCACGCGGCGACGTCTGGATCCTCCAGGCGCTTGGCGACGAGCCGCTTGAGTTCCTCGGGGGAGTATTTATCGATCATGCGCGACTTGACGTTGTCGGTGAAGGCCCAGCCGGAGTCGCCGCCGCGGCCCTCGCGGGCTGCCCGCGGCATGAACCACATAACGCCGCCGTGGTAGGTGGTCTCGTAGAAGTCGTAGTGCCCGCCGGAGACGAAGATCGCCTTCAGGTGCGGCGGGCGCTCGGCCGCGGCCAGCACCTGCATGGACCCGAAGTAGGAGATGCCGACCATGCCGACGTTGCCGTCGCACCAGGGCTGGCCGGCGACCCACTCGATGAAGTCGTACGCGTCCTGGCCAAGTGAGACACCGCCGGCGTTGTAATTGCCGATGTGCTCGCCGCCGGAGTGCCCGGACCCGCGCAGGTCGCCGATGACGTGGGCGTAGTCCTCTTTGACGATGCGGGCGATGTCGCCGGCCTCAATGCAGCCGTCCCACATCGGGCTGGGCCGCCGCTGCGGCGGGGTGGTCAATGCCAGGGCCTGCAGTTCCTTGCCGTAGGGGCTCAGGGCCACGAGTGCGGGCCGCGGCTTGTCCTCGGCGCCGTGGTAGACGTCCGCGGCGAGTTCGATGCCGTCCCGCATGGGGACCCGGAGGTCCTTGCGAACGGCAATCTTCTCTCCGCCGGTATTCAGCAGCTGGAAGTCATCCAAGGGTGTTGATCTCCTCATCTTCGGGCATGTGGTCGAATGTGGTGCGGTAGCCGTTGAGCGTTGTGAAGAACGGGGACGGCTCCAAGGCGGGGTCGCCCGCGTAGCCAAGTTCCTCGGCTACGCGGGCGAAGGGCGAGTACGGTGAATCTGATTCCTGCAGCCCGGCAGCCAAGCAGTCGTGGGCCGCCGTATTGACGCGGGCTTCGATCTCCAGGCTCCCCGTCAGCGCTTCCTTGGCCTGACCGGCGTCGAGCTCCACGCCGTAGGGCGTGCCGTCCGCGCGGCGGTACGGGTGGCCCAGGTAGAGGTGCCGCGGTTGGATCTGGTCGCGCAGGTACTGCAGGCTTGCGCGGTAGCCGGCCGGGTCCACGAATCCTGGGAAGCCGTTGGCCGCACCGTGGACCTGCACGGCATCGCCTACGAAGACGTCGTTTTGCCCGTTGATGACGTACGCCACGGATCCGCGGGTGTGGCCCGGAATCGAGTGCGCGGTGACGGTGACGTCGCCGCCGAGGGAGATGGTCTCGCCGCCCCGCACCAGCAGCGTAGGCTCCATCTCGCCCGAGATGACGGCTTTTGTGGCCTCGGCCAGCTTCGCCTCGCCGTCGGGGTCATCCAGGTACTGGGCGCGTCCGGCAAGGTATTCGTCCACGTGCGCCCGGCGGGAGCGCAACATCGGGGCGTCGGCCTCATGGATGACCACCTGCGCGCGCCGTCCGGTGAGCTCCCACAAGGCGTAAGCGCCGCCGATGTGGTCGATATGTCCATGGGTCAGCAGGATCCAGCGGACGTCCTCGATCCTGCGGCCCATCGCCTCCAGTGCCGGCACCATGCCTTCGGCGGGAGAGGACGCGATTCCCGTGTCGACGATCGCGGGTTCCGGAGCGTCGATGAAGAAGCTGTAGAGACCGAACCTCCCCCACGGGGAGAGAAGCGGGTGAACGGCGACAGACTCAGTCATTGCGCTGTGCTCCCTTTGAGCCCTGTGCTCCCGTGAAGCCCAGTGTTTCCGCCCAGGAACGCAGCGGTCTCTTCGAACGGCCCGTAGAACTCCGGAATCCAGGAGAAGTACTGGACGAAGCCGTGGTTGGCCCCCTCGTAGCGGCTGACTGACGCGTCGACGCCGGCCTCCCTGAGGCGCAGGCCGTAGAGCTCGCCCTCGTCCCGCAGGGGGTCGTGCTCGGCGGTGATGACCAGGGCCGGCGGCAGGCCGGCGAGGTCCTGGCGCTTGATGGGGGAGACGAGCGGATCCGTCGGGTCCGCCCCGCTCTGGAAGTAGAAGGAATTGAACGGCAACAAACCCGCCGTCTCCAGTCCGTACCCTTCGGCGTTCTCCCGCAGCGACGCGTAGCGGTCGACGTCGAAGTCCAGGTCCAGTGATGGGTAGAACAGGATCTGGTGCGTGATCGCAGAGAACCCGTCATCGTGGGCCCTCGCGGTGACGGCGGCAACGAAGTTGCCGCCCGAGCTGTCTCCTGCGACAGCGAGGTTCTTTCCGTCCCAGCCCAGGTTGCCGCCCTGCTCGGCGGCCCAGCGGACCACGCCGTAGCAGTCGTCAAGGCCGGCCGGGAACGATGCCTCGGGTGCCAGCCGGTACCCGACCGCGATGACCTTATGGCCAGTTTGCTTGGCCAAGGATCGCGCGACGTGGTCGTGCGTGTCCAGGCTGCCCAGGAAGAACGCGCCGCCGTGGAAATACACCAGCAGGCCGTAAGCGTCGGCGTCGGCCGGCGTGTAGATGCGCACGGGCACCTCGCCCAATGGCGTCACTGCCGTGGCATCCTGGACAGAGTGCAGCGGGAGGCGCACTTCCGGCGGGGCAACCTGGGCGGCCTCGCCTGCACGCATGGCTGCGGGGTTCAGGGGAGAACCATCGGGTGCCGGCAAAGTTGCGAGGATTTTGGCAATTTCAGGGTGGATGGTCATGGGGTCAGCCTTTCGCCTGTGCTGGCGGGTTGACGCCGCCGGCCTTCTGGGAGATAGCCTGCTGGGCCGTGGGCTTCTGACCAGGGAAAACGTCGTCGACCTCCTCCTCGGACCACCCTTGCCGCGAGATGCGCTGCAGTTCGTCCGTCACGGGCTTGCGGGTCGCCTGAAACAGGGCCAGAGCCTCCTTGACCGAGCCCGCCTGGGCCAGGGCGTCGGCCAGGGCTCCCGCGTCCTCAATAGCAGAGTTCGCGCCCTGTCCCTGGTGGTGCAGCATCGAGTGGGCCGCGTCTCCCATGAGGACCACGGAGTCCGTGTGCCATGTAGCGACGGGGTCGATGTCGTAGACCGCACGGATGTTCACCGTGTCCATGTCGAGGCCGCGGGCGATGCTCACCAGCCGCTCGTCGAAGCCGTCCACGGTGGCCAGGAGGTCCTCCTTGGTTACCTCGGGTGCCCACGTGCCGTCCGGGTTCAGGGCGGTGATGTCGAAGGAGACCTGGTTGCGGTGGCGCAGCGGCAGCAGGTAGACCTTGGTGCCCTTTCCGATGTACATCCGGAGGTTGTCGTCGACCACGAGGCCGTGGGCGTCGTCGGCGGAAATCACTGCACGGTAGGCATGTTCGCCCGAGAACACCGGGCCCTTGTCGCTGAAGACCTGCTCGCGCACCACGGACTTGATGCCGTCGGCACCGACCACCAGGTCGGCCTCGACCGTCGTGCCGTTGGTGAAGGTCAGGACGGAGCGGCCACCCTTGTCGTCGATGGTTTCCAGCTTGTGGCCGAGATGCACCATGCCCTCGGGGAGAACGCTGAGGAGAGCCTCGATGAAGTCGCCGCGGTGGATGAGGTAGGTCTGGGTCTGCTCGCCGAACTCCGGCCAGGTGTCCTTCATGATCGGAACACTTTCGGCGGTGAGGATTTCGAAGTAGTCGCTCGGCGAACTGACCTTCGCGATCGCGTCGAAGATGCCCCACTGGCTGAACCGGTCCATAGTGGCCGGACGCAGGCCGATGCCGGCGCCGACCTCCCGCATCTGGGACGCCTGCTCGTACACGTTGACGTTCGCGCCGAGCAGGCTCAAGGCCTTGGCCGCCGCTGCGCCGCCGTACCCCGCGCCGACGATGGCGATGTTGAGGTTCCTGATTTCCGAAGCCTTCATGGTTTCATCTCTTTCTTGACTGTTCTTGGCCCGGACCGTTTCTGGGGGACGGGCAGGTTGTGGTGGCCTGTCCGCAGGTCAGCCGTGCAGCGACAGGAACTCGGCCGGGTTGTCCTCGAGCAGGAGTTTGAGGGTGGCGTCGTCGATGCCAGCCGCGCGCATGTCCGGGATCATGTCCTCGAAGATGTAGTTGATGGTGTGGCCCTTAACGCCCGGCCAGCCCAGGGGGCTGCAGTTCGCGTCGGCCGAGACGAGGAGCTTGTCCGCGTAGCCCTTGTTCACGAGGTTGACGAAGTGCTCCATGCGTTCGGCGCGCTTGCGGCCCCAGAACGGCGGATCCGGCAGTTCGAGGTCGTAGCCGAAGGTGTCGAACCCGATGCGGCCGCCTTGTTCGTAGATCCAGTCGTGCGGGGTGATCGGAGCGTTCAGTCCGTCGTCGGCGTGGCCGAACAGCACGCGGTCCAGCGGGAGGCCCTCTTCGTTGAAGATATTCACTGCGGGTTCGGGGTCGATGGCCAGGTGGGTCAGGACCGGGGCGCCGGTGACGACGGCGGCGCGGGCCGCGGCCCGGTAGATGCGTTTGTCCAGGTCCGTCATACGTCCGCCGCGGCTCACCCCGACCTTGATGACGCCGGCTTTGGCGCCCGTGTTGCCGATGCCGACGGTGATCTCGTGGATGAACACCTTCGCGAGGTACTCCACGGTTGCGCGGGAGAAGTGCGGCAGGGCCGTGTCGCCGCCGACGAAGCCGGTGCAGGCGACGATGTGTACGCCCGTCTTCTGGGACAGGGACTTGTAGTAGTCGACGTCGCGGCCGTTGCAGATGCCCGTGGCGTCCACGAAGGTACCGCCGCCGTATTCGCGGAATTTCCGCAGCTTCGGCACGGTCTCCTCGTAGGCCTGTTCCGGCGACTTCCACCACCTGGTGTCCAGTTCGGACCCGGGCATTCCGTAGCCGATGTGTTCGTGGACCGCCACGATTTCCAGTTCTTCGGCAGGGATGGTTCCCAGCACTGTGTTGACCTTGGTCATTTCGTTCACCTCAGGGGTTCGAAAGATTGTTGTGTGTGGGCGGACGCGTGCTTAGCGCACGGTCAGCAGGTTGCGCGGGTTGTCCACGAGGATGCGCAGAGAGTCTTCATCGCTCAGGCCCCTGGCCTTGAGAAACGGCACAAACGTGGTCAGGACGTGGCTGTAAGGCAGGTTGTACTCCGGCTGGCCCTTGGCCACGCCGATCGAGTTGCCCGACAGGATGATCTTGTCGGCATGGCCGGCCTTGACGAGCTCGAGCACCAGTTCGGCGCGGTCGTGGTCGGTGAGGTAGTCCGCGTGGTCGTTCAGGCCCACGTGGTCGATCCCGACGAAGGCTCCGCGGCACGCCACTTCGACGGCGGAGCCGGCGGCATCCTTGCGGTCCAGGTCGCCGACGAGCACCCGGTCGGCCTCGAGCTGCTCGTCCAGAACAATGTCCAGATCGTGCAGGGCATCCTCGCCGAAGCGCATGGAGACAGGGACGCCGGTGTTCTTGGCGGCGCGGGCGGAGCCGCGGAACAGGCTTTCCTCGGTCGGGGTCATGCCGGCGCGGTCGGCGATGGTGGCGACGATCCCAGCGGCGGCGCGGCGCTCCACCCGGGGAACCACCATCCCCTCAGTGACTTCCTTGCCGAAGAGATCGCCGAACTTTTCGGCCGGCCAGGGGATGGGCGGGTTGGTCTGCGGCGTCAAGAAGTATCCGCCGAGTTCTTCCTCCGGACCCAGACCCGTGGAGGCAACGATGTGGACACCTGTGGAGCGGGAGAGCGCCTCGTAGAGCTTGAGGTCGCGCCCGTGGAACATGCCTGTGCTGTCGACGATCGTCTGGCCGCCGTGCGCGCGGAAGTCCGCAAGCTTCGCGGCCAGGGCCTCGAAGATCTCCGCCCGGTCCATGGAGATGTCCGGGGCGTACTGGGCACCTGGGAGCACCGACAACAAGGCTTCATGGACCGCGACAACCCCTAGTTCGGAAGCAGGGACCGGGCCCAGGACCGTATTGACGGTTTGCCCGGCCGGGGCGTGGACTGTGTCGCCGGTCTCGGCGGGTGTGGGGTGACTCACGTGGGTTCTCCCTTGAAGTTCGGGTTCTGAGTGCAGGGGCGCCGCGGAGCCCGGCCATGCCGTCGCTGCGTTGCGGTGTAGCCAGCATCACATATTTCTTTACATAGTGTCAAAGAAATAGTCAGAGTGATGTTTTTTAAGTGTTCATGAAGTCAACGTGGCGTAAAGACACTTGACAGTGTGTAAACCTTGATATCAAACTGTGGGGAACGCCACATCTACCTCCGGCCTACCTGCTCTTGCCCGGAAGGGCACCAGTACTGGCGCGTCACCGGAGAGTCCACCGGAAACAAAGGAGTTTCATCGATGAGTCAAACCAACACTGCGCAGACGAGCACAGCGTCGAACCGCGGCTCTGTGCGAGCCACCTTCGTTGCCGCGTACAGCGCGGTCACACTGGCCCAAATCACCAATGCACTGCCAGGGGCCCTCAGCGGCACCTTCGCCGCGGAATTCCAAACCTCGGGCGCGGGCCTGACATGGATCGCGGGCATGTTCCTGATGGGCATCGTGGTGTTCGAGCTCAGCTGGGGGCTCCTCGGCGACCTGTTCGGCCGCAAGAAGCTGCTCTACGCCGGCGCGGCGCTAAGCGTCGTCGGCTCCGTCCTGGCTGCGCTGGCGCCGACGACCGAGATGATGATCTTCGCGCAGGCGGTCGGCGGCATCGCGGCGGGCATCCTGTTCCCCATCTCGCTGTCCATGATCGCGGCGATCACGCCGGACCACCGAGCACGGGCGAAGGTCATCGCCACGTGGGCAGGGTTCCTGTCCCTCGGCGCGGTGATCTCCCCAGTGCTCGCCGGTTTCACAGCGCAGTTCTTCACCGTGCCGGGTGTTGCTCCGGGCGCACCGAACGCGTTCAGCGGCTGGCGGGCGGCCTACCTGGTCGCGGCCGCCATTGCCGTGCTCGTTCTCATCGTCGCGCTCCGGGCGAAGGACTCGGCGTCGGCGGAGGGGCGCAAGCTGGACCTGCCCGGCCAGATTACGCTCGCGCTGGGCCTGATCGCCGTCCTCTACGCCACCGTGACAGCGGTGGATGCCGGGTTCGGCAGCGCTCAGGTGATTGCAAGCTACGTCGTGGGCGGAATCCTCCTGGTCGCCTTCGTCGTCATCGAATCACGCACAGCGCAGCCGCTGATCCACCTGTCGCTGTTCAAGAACAGTGCCTATTCGATCACCGGCATAGTGGCTGTCACGGGCATGTTCGCCTTCCTCGCGATCTGCTTCAGCACGAGCGTCGCCGTCAGCGGGCTCGCCCTTGCCGAGACCTGGAAGGTCGGGGTGCTCTTCGTCTTCATCCAGGGTCCCGCATTCGCCTTCATCCCGGTTGTGGGATGGCTCATTCACCACGTGGCCCCGCGCTGGGTCCTCACCGCGGGCTTCGCACTCATGGCCGTCTCCGGGTTCTGGCTCTCGACATTCGCCCTCGGCACTCCGGAGGCCTTCGGCGGCACCCCGTGGACGGCCTTTATCCCGCCGCTTCTCGTGCTGGGCATCGGATTCGCCCTCACCGTCGGCTCCGTCACCGCCGTTGCCATCAACACCGTCCCGCCCCAGCAGATCGGCATGGCTTCGGCCACGACGAACCTCCTTCGCGACCTCGGCTTCGCCCTCGGCCCCGTGGTCGGCTCAGCCATCGCCTTCGGCATCGGTGCGACGGCCTTCGCCGGTCCCCTTGCCGGGATCCTCGGCGGGGCGGGATTGCCCGCCGAGGCCGTCAGCGGGCTGGCGAACGTGCCGCCACTGGGCTTCCTCGCCGGCTGGGACGGCGTCATCGCCCAGTTCACCGGTCAGGCAGTGGCCGGCGGCGCACCCGCCCCTGCCGTCGACGGCATGGTCCAAGCCCTCAACGCCGCACAGCCGCAGATCCAGGGCGTGGCAGGGACCTCGCTGGGCCAGGGGTTCCAGGCTGTGTACCTCACCGCGGGAATCGCGGCGATCTTCTCCGCCATTCTCACCCTCTTCATCTCCGCACGGTCCTCGGCGCCCACCTCCGATGCCATCGCGGAGACCACCGAAGCAAACGCCGAGGCCACCGTCTAAGACTGACGGCCGGACCCGACCGGCCTGGCCAACCCCCTACCCCCACAAGGAGAACACAGTGACTGTACCCATCGAATCAGACATCGACATCTGGGATGACGACATCCTTGTCGATCCTTACGCCACCTATGCCGCGCTCCGTGAGCAGGCCGCAGTGGTCCACCTGCCCAAGAACCACCTGTACGTCTTGACGCGCTACGATGCCATCCGCGACGCCCTCGGTAATCCGGAAACCTTCTCGTCCACCAGCATCGGGTTCAACCCCATGGTGAACGAGGCGCTGCAGGGCACCTCGCTGGCCTCTGACCCGCCCGTTCACACCCAGCTCCGCGCCACCCTGTCCCAGAACCTCACGCCCCGAGCACTCCGCGGCCTGAAAGTGGTCATCGACGAAAAGGCTGACAAGCTCGTCGCCGAACTCGCCACCAGTGACAGCTTCGAGGCCGTCGATTCGCTGGCCCGCGCCTTCCCGATCGAAATCGTTGCCGACCTCATCGGCTTCAGCGGCCACGTCAGGGACAACATGCTGCGCTGGGGCCAAGCCGCGATGCAGGTCCTTGGCCCGCTGAACCGGCGCACCCAGGAGAACTTCCCGATTGCCGGCGAGCTGTACGGCTGGTGCTCGTCGGTCACCGCCGAGGACCTCACGCCCGGCTCCATCGGACGCGGCATCTTTGACGCCGAGACGCGGGGGGAGATTCCCCAGGGAGCTGCCGGGCACATCATCCACCAGTATCTGGGGGCGGGTGTCGACACGACCATCGCCTCCATCGGGAACATCATCGCCCTGTTCGGCCATCACCCCGAGCAGTTCAAGCTGGTCCGGGAGAACCCGGAACTCGTCCCCGCAGCTTTCGCCGAGGTGCTGCGCTTTTGGGCACCGATCCACGTCTGGGGCCGCAAAGCAACGCGTGATGTGCAAATCGACGGCGTCACCATTCCTGCAGGCGCACAGGTGGGCATCCTCTTTGGCGCCGGCAACCGTGACCCGCGGCACTACGAGAACCCCGACACCTTTGATGTGCTCCGCAACCCGGTGGACCACCTCGCCTTCGGCTATGGACCGCACGGCTGCGCCGGCCAGGGTCTGGCAAAGCTTGAAGCGCATGCGATCATCGAGGCGCTGGCCCGCCGGGTGGAATCCTTGACCATCTCCGACGAGGTCCGGCTGCCGAGCAACATGACCCGGAGCTTCGAGAAGCTCCAGGTCACCAAGGTGGTGGCAGCATGAGAATCGAGCTGGACCGGCCGCGCTGTGAGGGACACGGCCTGTGCGAGGAAGCCGCGCCCAAGCTGATGCATCTGGATGACGACGGCGAACTGGTCATCGATGTGCCCGAGGTGGACGGGGCCGCCCTTGATGCCGCGAAGGCGGCGGTCAGGATCTGCCCGGTCGCCGCGCTCCGACTGGCGGCATGACGATGCGCAGGATCGTGGTGGTCGGCAACGGCATCGCCGGCCTCACAGCTTGCGACTCGCTCCGAACGAAGGGCTTCGACGGTGAGCTGACGGTTGTGGGCGCCGAACGCCACCATCCCTACAGCCGTCCCGCCCTGTCCAAGGCGCTGCTACATGGCGACGATGCCCTCCGAGCGCACGAGCTCCCCGAGCCGACGCACGACGCAACGGAGCTGCTCGGCGTCAGCGCCACGGGTCTTGACGTCGACCGGCGAGTGGTCCGCCTGGACGGGGGCGGTGAGCTGCCGTATGACGGCCTCGTCATCGCCTCCGGTTCCAGGGCGAAGCGTCTCACCCCCGGGCAAGGAGCAGCAGGACCGCAACAGGACGGTTTCCTCCGGGAATTCACCCTGCGCACCATCGAGGATGCGATCCTGCTCAAGGAGCGCGTGGCGTCCCGGCCCGCGGTCATCGTGGTCGGCGGGGGACCGCTCGGCATGGAGGTCGCGTCCGGGTGCCTGCACGTGGGCTGCGACGTCACGCTCGTCTCCGACGTCACACCACTGTCGCGTCAGCTTGGTGCCCACCTGGCCGACCTCTTCACTTCCGCCGCCATCCGGCGCGGACTGCGGGTGGTCAGCGGCGGGAAGGCCCGTCTGCCTGATCACGGTACCGGGGCCAAAGTTGTCCTGGCCGACGGCACCGAACTCGAGGCGGATCTCGTGGTCACCGCCGTCGGCGATGAGCCGAACATTGACTGGCTGACCGGCTCAGACCTGCTCACCAATGGGTCGCTGCGCGTCGATTCGCGCGGCAGGATCCGGCCGGACATCGTGGCGGCCGGCGACGTGGCGTTCTTCCCGACCCGACGCGGCGTGCAGCGGATTCCCCTGTGGACGAGCGCCATCGACCAGGCCAGGGTCGCGGCCATCGGCCTGCTTGAGGGCGATGCCGCACCCGAGTTCAACTTCCAGCCCTATTTCTGGACAGAAGGCTTCGGGCTGTCGCTCAAATCGGTCGGCTTCACGCCGGTGGTGGGTGCCCCCGACTATTGCGAGCCGGGCGGGGAGAACGGGTCAGCGCTCCTGCGCTGGGACAACCCGGACGGTTCCGGGACCGCCGCCGCGGTCAACTACCGGATCCCAATCCCCAAACTCCGCCGGCTGGCCGACGCCGGTCCGGCCGCGCTGCGTCCGAACGCGCCCGCCCGGGTTTGACGCCACGCCACCGCTAGGATTGATCTATGTCGTCGTTGCGAGAAGCCCAGAAGAAACTCACCCGCGACATGATTGTGGAGCGCGCGCTTGAGCTCTTTACCGAGAAGGGCTATGCCCCGACCACCATCGACGAAATCGCCGCGGCGGCCGGCACCACCAGGGCCACCTTCTACGCCTACTACCCCTCACGGGTTGACCTGATGAGGGACTTCATGGCTCGGGTCAACGCGGTGCTGGATCGTGCCGACGCGCCGGGGAGCGGCTCCACCGCGCCGGACCTCGTGGACGTGGTGCGCGCGGGCGAGCTGCCGGGCATCCTGGCCTGGCTGGAGTCACGGGCGGCGCTCTGGCCGGTCTTCCGTCCCTACCTCGACGTGCTCGACGAGGCCGCCGCCGTCGACCGTGAGGTGCGCGCCATGGTCGACGGATGGCATGAGGAGGTCATTTCCGACCTGGTCCGCGGGATGACGCTGGCCGGGCGCTTCTCGGAGGAGACCCACCACATCCGCGGAACCCTCGCCTTCACCTCACTGGACTACGTAGCCACGCTCTGGACACGCCGCAAGTTTGAACCAAACCGCGAACACGCCCTCGAGGTGCTTGCCGACAACTGGTACCACCTGCTGTGCGCTGAAGGCTAAGCCGGCCGTCACGTAACGGGGAAGCCTATGCTTATGCCGGGCGCAGCCGAGGCCTCCGACCCACCCGGCCATCACGGATTCAGTACAGGAAGATCGGCAGCCAGTCGCGGTTGTGGGCGTGGACCAGCGCGAGGAACAGCACGAAGTCGAAGATCAGGTGCACGGTCACGACGTAGGTGAGGGACTTCGTCAGCTTGAAGGTGTAGCCCTGCAGCAACGCGAACGGAAACGTCAGAAGCGGCCCCCACGCCTGGTAGCCGATCTCCCAAAGAAAGGACGAGAAGATCACGGCTTGAAGGATGTTGGCCAGCCAGTCTGGAAAATGCCGCCGCAGCAGCGCGAACGCGATGCAGATGAAGAACAGCTCGTCCCAGATACCAACGGCGTTCACTCCGAGAAAGAGCCGCCAGAAGGTCGATGGGTCAGATGGGTTCGGCCAGTTTTGGTACACGCCAGTGCTGATCAGGTAGACGGGCAGGATGAAGTATCCGAGCAGGACCACGCCAATCAGGTACAACCTCGCGATCAACGGCCACTTACGGCCGGTGTTCACCGGAAAATTGATGATCTTTTCGCGGTAGACGAACCGCGACACGAGCCACGGAACCAGCACGGCCAGGGCGAGGGCACTGCCCATGAGGATCATGTGTTGGATGCTCAGGTCAGCGTTCAGTGCCACCATGCTGATGATGACCATTCCCGCCGCGATCAGCGCGAGGTGCCGCGTCAACTCACGGTCGATGAAAGCCGCTGTGGCCAGGCCCAGGGCGAGGCCGCCGTAGCCAATCGGGTCATTCCCGACGCCGAATAGCGCCACTCCGGACAGCGAGACCAGCACCGCCGGCAGCAGCTTCCAACTGAGCGCGGTACGTTGGCTTTCCGTCGAGACCGATGTCACCCCACAAGCATGCCAGTGCCCTCCCTGGCGCGAAACGGTCTAATGGCAGTCACCCTTGGGGCGCGAGCGGAGCTAAGGTGGAGATTCACAAGATTCACAAGATACACAAGGATTCACAGGAGCTGGCGTGGAGAACCCTTTTCGACCGACCGCGGGAGCAACTCCACCTGACCTCATCGGCCGCGGGGGAGTTCTGGATGAATTCGCCTATGGACTGCGCATCGGGTCAGGAGCGCCCGGCCTGCTGACCATTTTCACCGGAGCCCGGGGCATTGGCAAGACCGTGATGCTCGGTGCCGCTGAAGATCTGGCGCTCCGCAACGGCTGGGCGGTCATCTCCGAAACGGCCACCACCGGCTTTGTCGGGCGAATCGGGGAATCCATGCGCCGGCTGACGGACGACCTTGGAGACGGGCCCACTGGGCGGCGGATCACGGCAGTGTCCTTGGCAGGGTTCTCCGTCACCACCCAGCTCGGTCCTGAAGAACAGGTGGACTGGCGTGCCCGTGGGGTGACCCTCCTGCGGCTCCTGGCCGCTAAGGGCACGGGGCTGATCATCACGGTCGACGAGATCCACGCCGCCGACAGGCCGGACCTCTCACGCCTCGCCGCCGACGTCCAGCACTTCATCCGCGAGGGCCTCCCCATCGGACTCGTCTTTGCCGGCCTTCCCGCCGCCGTATCTGATCTGCTCAACGAGGGCGTGGCCACCTTCCTTCGACGGGCAGACCGCATCGATCTCCACGCCGCATCAATCGCCGAAGTCGAACGCTCCTTCTCCGAGACCTTCGCCAGTGCCGGCATTGGGTTGTCCCCGCACCTGGCCAAGGCTGCTGCCGAGGCCACCGGAGGCTACCCCTTCCTCATCCAGCTCGTCGGCTATCACCTTTGGCAGGAAGCCGAAAAGGCGGGCTACAGTCTCGACGCCGCCGCCGTTGACCGCGCAGTGACCGCGGCCCGGCGGCGCAACGAACGCATGGTCATCGAGGCCGCCCTGTCCACCACCTCCGCCAGAGACCGCGACTTCCTCCAGGCCATGGCGGAAGACTCCGGCCCCTCGGCAACCCTGGATATCGGCAACCGCACCGGCCTGCGACCCAACGCCGTCGGCAACTACCGGACCCGCCTCATCGACGCCGGACTCATCGAAGCATCCGGGCACGGGCGCGTGAGCTATGCCATCCCGGGCCTCCGCGAATACCTCTCCGCCCACCCGAGCCGGAATTAGTCGTCGCCGTGCCGTCCCTGCGAGTCCCCGGAGAGGCATTCAGGTGGTGACGACTGGGATGATTGCGGCGTGCCGGGCAATGATCCGGACTATCGTGGGAGCACGAGCTTGCGATCAAAGGATTTGCCGTGGACACTCAAGTTCCCCAGTTCGATGGCGTGCACCACCTCAAACTCCCGGTCAGTGATCTCGACCGCAGTCGCGAGTGGTACCAGAGCCGGCTGGGCTATGCCGTTGCGATGGAGTTCCGCGAAGATGGCAAAGTCATGGGCCTTGCCCTTGATCACCCGGATGGCGGGCCAAGACTGGCGCTGCGGCTGGATCCTGGCAAAGCCGCGTCCTCCGCTGGATTCGATTACTTCTCCATCGGCGTTCCGACCAAGGCCGCAATGGACGCGCTATCCACGCGGCTGACGCAGTTGGGCGACGCCCACGCTGGCGTCCACGTCGCCTCTCTCGGGTGGATCCTGCCCGGTCTCTCAGACCCGGACGGGCACGAGATCCGTTTCTACACTACGGAGTCTCACAAGTCGGCGCCCGAAGGACAGGTGTATGTTGTTGAAAATGCCCGGAGGACAGCCCCACCACGAAACCAGGAACCGTTGCCCCGGCAATGATCGTGAACCATCATTGACTCCGCACGCGCGCGAGCCATTCGACAATCAGGGCCTGCGTCAGTGTGGGTTGCTCGTGCAAAAGCGCGTGGCCGGCGCGATCGAGTACAGCAAAGGTGGCCCGGGGGTAGTGCTCCACCAGCTCCCACGGGTCCGTAAACCCGGCCGTCGCATCCTGCCGTCCAGCAAGGATTAGCACGGGATGAGAATAGGTAGCCGCAGCCTCCGGGCGATCCCGAAGCTCCCAATTCGAAAAGATCCGCATCACGCCCGGCTCGTCAACCAGGGAAACTGCGGGTGCCACCAACTCCTGGAACCGGCTCAGCGTTTCATCCGTCTGCACCACGAAGTAGCTGCGGTAGGAGGCCTCGAGTTCCGGGCTCAGTTTGCCGGCAAGGTCGGCCGACGAAACGAGAATCTCGTGCGCGGGCACGTTGCGGGTCTGCGCGCCAACCGGGCAGATTAGCGCCAGCCCGGCCACCTGGTCAGGTCTCCGATTGGCCACGGCGCGGGCCAAGTACCCGCCGTAGGACTGGCCCATGACCAGCAACGGTTCATCACCGATGATGCTGTCGATCAGGCCAAGCAGAAGGTCCAGGACGTCATCGTTGCTGTTGATCGTCCCGGGCGCCGGCGTTAGGCCCATCCCCGGCAGATCCGGATACAGCCGCCGGAAGCCGGGAACGCTGCGGAATATCGGCTCCAGGGCGCCGGCGATCTCGCGATGATCCACGCCGGCACCGTGCAGAGCGAGGACCGGCCTGCCGCTGCCGTGCTCGGCGTAGTGCACAGACACCCCGCTGACCGTCGCCTTCATCCAGACAGTGTAGATCGCGCCGCGGCTTCAAGGCGGGGGTTGTTGGTGCGGTTCCACTCGATTGCTGAGCACCGGCGGAATCAGCGCTCTGACAGACTCAGATCCACTTGGGCGCGGCCGGAACCTTACCGTTTGTGGCTGCAGCGCCGGGCCCTGTGGCTGTAACGCCGCCGCTGCCCCGGCCGGCGGCCCATTCCACGACGGCGGCCAACGGTCCGCTGACCACAAAGGCGGCGTCCGACGCTGTGTCACCGAACGTGAGATCGTGGTCCGATACTTCGAGCACGAGGCCGGCGTCCGTGCCGCGGGCCTTCCAGGCGCCGGCGATGTCCGCCAGGAGCCGCTCGAGAACGGATGCCGGGATGTCGGCGAAGCTTGCGCCGTTGGCCAGGTCCACGGTGTGCATCCAGACTTCCCGGGTGCGCATCCAGACCGTTTCGGTGGCAGGCACTTCCCGGCCCTGGATGGTGCGGACTTTGTGGTGCCAGGCGTCCTCCGGAAGGTCCCGCCATTCGACGTTCAGGTGCACGGCGGAGTGGTCAAAGAGGTGCCTCAGCGCGATCGGGCTCAGCGTGGCGCCGAAGTCGATCTCGTGGTCGCGGACGGCTGTGGAGGCATACATCGGGGTTTCCACTCCGGTGGCCGCCCACTCGACCAGCCGGGCGATGGCCCGGGCGTTGTAGCCGATGTGCGCGGTGATGTGGCGGCGGGTCCAGCCCGGCAGCAGCGACGCGCCGTCGAGCTCCGCGTCGGAGAGCTCGTTGAGCTTGCGGGCGAAGAACGCCGTGCCGCGCCGGGCCTGCAGCAGGGCCGCGAGCAGCTCCGGGTCCGTGGTCTGGTCCTGGCGGGCAACCATCAGGCCTCCTTGACCACGCGGTTCTTCAGCTGGCCCAGTCCCTCGATGGTGGTGACCAGGAGCTGGCCCTCCTGCAGGTAGCGCTTGGGGTCCTGGGCGTGGCCCACGCCGCCGGGGGTGCCGGTGGCGATCACATCGCCCGGGTTCAGCGTGATGATGGTGGAGATGTATGAGACCAGGAACTCCGGGGTGAAGACGAGGTCGCCGGTGGGGGTCTGCTGCTGGATTTCGCCGTCGACCTCGGACGTCATCAGGGGCCCGGCCATGAATTCGTCCTTGGTGACCAGGGCGGGCCCGAACGGGGTGGACTTTTCCCAGGTCTTGCCCTGCAGCCACTGGATGGTGCGGAACTGGTAGTCGCGCATGCTGACATCGTTCAACACGGCGTAGCCCGCGATGTGGTCCGCAGCGTCGGCCTCGCTGATCCGGCGGCCTTTCTTGCCGATCACGACGGCGAGTTCGGCTTCCCAGTCCACGGCGACGGATTCCTGCGGCAGGGCCAGGTCATCGTTCGGGCCGATCAGGGACTCCTGGTACTTTGCGAACAGGGTGGGGAATTCCGGGACTTCCCGGCCCATTTCCTTGATGTGGTTGCGGTAGTTGTGGCCCACGCAGATGATCTTGCCGGGGGAGGGGACGACGGCGTCCAGGTCCGCGCCGTCGGCCGCGTGGGTGCCGCCGTTCGCTGCCTTCGCGGTGGCCTCCCAGTCGCCGGTGCGGAGCAGCTCGCCGACGTCGGCAAAGCCGTTGATCTCGGTCAGTGTGTCGCCGTCCTGGCGGACGGCCTTGGTCGTGCCGTTTCCGGTGCGGAGGGTGAGGAGTCTCATGCGTTCTTGCGTCCTTCGATGTAGGTGCGGTTGAAGTTCAGCCGTTCGAAAATGGGGGCGTCACTGAAGCGGAACAGGTCAAACGAAGTTTGAGAGCCAGCTTCGGCCTGCAGGTCCGCCTGCAGCGACCATTCCTGCCAGGACGGGACCACGAAGAGGTCGCCCTTCGTTAGGTTCCTGGTTTCGCCGTTCAGGACCACCGTGCCGGAGCCTTCGAAGACCTGCCAGACACTGGAGCCGACCTCGCGGAGGCCCTCGGTGGCGGCGCCGGCGCGGAGACGGTGGAATTCGGCCCGGATGGTCGGCATCACATCCCCGCCCGTGGTGGGGTTGGTGTAGCGGACGGCGGCGTGGCCCTGGGAAACGGTGGCCGGGTGGCCCTCGTCCTCCAGCAGCAGCTGCTCGGCCAGCGCACGGTCCGTGTGCTCCCAGCGGTAGGCCGCGATGGGGGAGCTCGTCGTGTCGTCCAGCCCGGAGAGCGGACGCAGACCCGGGTGCGCCCAGAGCCGCTCGGACCGGGAGACGTCCGGGGTGGCCTCATCCGTGACGCGCTCGGTACCGAACTCGAAGAAGCCGGCGTCGGCGTAGTGCACAAACGGGATGTCCAGGCCGTCGATCCAGGCCATCGGCTGATCGGTGTCGTTGTGGTGGCCGTGGAAGTTCCAGCCCGGGGTCAGTAGGAAATCCCCGCGCGACATCCGCACCGGGTCCCCGTTCACCACGGTCCAGACGCCCTCACCCTCGACCACGAAGCGGAACGCGTTCTGAGAATGCCGGTGTTCGGGCGCGGTTTCGCGGGCACCCAGGTACTGGATGGCCGCCCACAGCGTGGGGGTGGCGTACGGCGTTCCGGCCAGGCCGGGATTGGCCAGGGCAATCGCCCGGCGTTCCCCGCCGCGGCCCACCGGGACCAACTCCCCGGCACGGGCGGCCAGCGGATACAGGTCACTCCAGCGCCAGACGTGGGGGACAGCCTTGGGAGTCGGCACCATCGGCATCAAATCCGCGATCTCGGTCCACAGGGGGATCAGGTTCTCCCGGTCAAAATCCCGGTACAGCTCTCTGAGCTGGGCAGCCTCTTCGGGCG
Source organism: Arthrobacter sp. 05T420 (assembly GCF_056396305.1). Lineage (NCBI taxonomy): Bacteria > Bacillati > Actinomycetota > Actinomycetes > Micrococcales > Micrococcaceae > Arthrobacter > Arthrobacter sp. 05T420. Next base: position 234,063 of record NZ_JBFTLG010000003.1, read on the forward strand.
TCGGCTCCGGAGCAGTGTGCCCCGCGGCCACTGATTCGTGAGTCGTGTTCTCGGCGCTGATGGACACGTGGGCCTCCTCGGTAGGTCTGAACAGTTCGTTGGCGTGGTTCGACTCTACGGTTGCCGGCATGTGACCCCCAGCATATTCTGCTTGTCAGAATTCCCTGGGTCTGGCCGTCAGGGACCTCAGTCCGGCTCGGCCGGGTGTGCCGCGATATCGATCTCCAGCTGCCGGCATGTTTCCCGCAGGGCAGGAACGAGTCCGGCGTCGAACACCCGGCGGAAGCGGGTGGCGGGAGTGGCGACGCTGAGCGCGCCGACCACCTGCCCGTGCCGATTATGCAGGGCCATGCCGAGAGCGCTCACGCCCTCCTCGGTGCCTTCGAAATTGGCCGCGAAGCCGTTGCTCCGGATCGACTCCAGCTCGCGCAGGAAGGTCGGGTACTCGTTGTCCGGGATGGTGTCCCCGCCGATCTCGGCGTTGTTGCTGCGGAAGAGCTGGTCGATCATCGGCGGTTCTAGTTCGGCGAGCATGGCCTTGCCTCCGGACGTCTTGTTGGCGGGCATCACCGTCCCCTGCCGGTCACCAACCCGCAGCACGTTGCTGCCCTCCACCGTCGCCAGGAAGCGCACTTTCGTGCCCACCCGGACCATCAGGTTGACCGTCTCGTTGAGTTGTGCCGAGAGCAGCTCCATGTGCGGCTGGGCGAGCGAGCGGAGCAGCCTGGTCCAGCTCAGCCCGGCCGGCCCGACCCCCATTGCCGGGCCAGGGACATAGCGGCGGGTTTCATCCTGCACGGCGAATCCCCGGTAGACCAGCATCGCCAAAAGGCGATGGGCGGTGGAGGGCGCCACGCCCAGCTCCTCGGCGGCGTCCTTGAGCCGGAGCGCCCCGCCGTCGCGGAGGAGCTGGAGGAGCTGCAACGCGTTGTCGACGGCCTCGATCGAATAGGTGGGCCGCTTCTGCACGGGTTTGCGGGCCGAGCGGGCTGTTCGGTTGTTCTGCACATCAGAATTGTATTGTGGTTCACCTGCGGCGGCCACGACAGTAGTGGCATGAATCACACACCTTCCGCCGTTGCAGTGCCGCAACGATTCTCGCCGGGGGTCCCCGCCCCCACCACCGCTGACGGGCCTGCCTCACGGTTCTCCAAAGGATCGGCGGCGGCCGTCCTCGTCTGCTGGTTATTGGTGGTCTTCGACGGCTACGACCTGATCGTCTACGGCACCGTCCAGTCCTCGCTGATCTCCGACACCGGCTGGGGCCTGAGCAAGGCCACCGCCGGGACCATCGGTTCCATGGCCTTCGTCGGCATGATGGTCGGGGCGATCTTCGCCGGCCGGATGGCCGACTCCTGGGGGCGCCGCCGCACCATCCTCGGCTGCGCCATCGTCTTCTCAATTTTCACAATCCTCTGCGCCTTCGCCCCCAACGCAGCCGTCTTCGGGGGACTGCGGCTCCTCGCGGGCATCGGACTCGGCGGCCTGGTGCCCTCGGCAAACGCCCTCGTCGCCGAACTGGTCCCCACCAAATGGCGCTCCACTATCGCCACCCTGATGATGTCCGGCGTCCCCATCGGCGGCTCCATCGCCGCCGTCGTCGGCATCCAACTGATCCCCGCCTTCGGCTGGGAGTCCATGTTCCTCGTGGCCGTAATCGCACTGATGATCGTGGTGCCGCTCGGACTGAAATACCTTCCGGAGACGCTCGCCCCCGGCGGTACGTCGGACAAACACAGCGCCGCAGGCAGTGCTACAGGCAAGGCAGCCGGCAGCGGACGTAACCTCGAGGAGCAGATCGGCTTCAAATCCCTGCTCCGCGCCCCGTACCTGGGAATCAGCCTGCTGTTCGCCCTGGCGACGATCGCCACCCTCTTCGCCTGGTACGGGCTGGGCACCTGGCTGCCCAACCTCATGCAGTTGGCCGGCTACAACCTGGGGTCCGCACTGACCTTCGCCCTGGCCCTCAACCTGGGCGCGGTAGCCGGGTCGGTCGTCACGGCCTGGGCCGGGACCCGCTTCGGTCCGATCCCGACGGCGATCGCCGCGGCCGCCGTCGCCGCCGCCGCACTACTGGTCCTGGTGACGGGACCGCCGGTCACCGTCGTCTATCTCATGCTGGTCCTCGCCGGCGTCGGTACCCACGGCACCCAGTGCCTGATAATCGCCGCCGTCGCCAGCCACTATCCCGGGCACCTGCGCGGGACCGCCCTAGGCTGGGCGCTCGGGACCGGCCGCATCGGAGCCGTCGCCGCACCCCAGATCGGCGGCCTCCTGCTGGCCGCCGGACTCGGCGTCAATTCCAATTTCCTCGCCTTCGCAAGTGCAGCCGCCATCGCAGCGGTCCTGCTGGCCGCCGTCGGCCTCAAACTCACGTCAAAAACCACAACACAATCCTCACCAACAGGAGCAAGCAATGTCTGAGCACGACCCGTCCACCAGTTTCCTGTCCACCGACGGCTCGTCCACCGATGTCCTCGTCATCGGAGGGGGAATGGCCGGACTGGCCGGAGCCCTCGCGCTGCGGGAAAACGGCGCAAACGTCACCCTGGTGGAGCGCGCCCCCGAATTCGGCGAGGTCGGCGCCGGGCTGCAGATGGCACCAAACGCCTCCCGCGTCCTGAGGCGCTGGGGCCTGCTGGAAAAGGCCCTGGAGATCGGCGTCCAGCCCAAGCACCTGGTGTTCCGCGACGCGGTCACCGGCGAGGAACTCACGCGCCAGAGCCTCGGCGGGGAATTCGAGGAACGCTACGGTGCGCCATATGTCGTGATCCACCGCAGCGACCTGCACCGGGTCCTGCTCGAGGGCTGTGAGGCGGCGGGCGTGAAGCTGGTCAACGACGTTATGGTCGAGAGTGTGGAGACCGTGAACGGCCGGGGGGTGGCCCACACCGCCGCCGGTGTGGACTACGAGGCCGACGTCGTGATCGGCGCCGACGGGCTCAAGTCCACCCTGCGCCCGCTGGTCGCCAACGACCATCCGGTCCCCTCGGCCTACGTCGCCTACCGCGGCACGGTGCCGATCACCGAAAACACGCCCAAGGCTGACCTCGAGGACGTCATCGTCTACCTCGGACCGGATTGCCACCTGGTGCAGTACCCGCTGCGCAAGGGCAAGCTGCTGAACACCGTGGCCGTCTTCAAGTCGGCCTCGTTCGAACGCGGCGAAGAGCAGTACGGGGGAGTGGACGAGCTCGAGGCGGCGTACAAGGATTGCGTTCCGGCCGTCCAGGAAGCGCTGAAGAACCTGGGCACCAGCATGCGCTGGCCCATGTACGATCGCGATCCGATCGAAAACTGGGTGGCCGGCCGGATGGTGCTGATGGGCGACGCCGCGCACCCGATGCTGCAGTACCTCGCCCAGGGAGCCTGCCAGGCCCTCGAAGATGCGGCCGTGCTGCAGGACGCCAGCCACGGGACTGTCTTCACCGCCGACGGCGTCAAGCCGGAAGGCTGGGACGACGCGATCAGGGAATTCAACAACGTCCGCGCCGGCCGCACAGCCCGGGTCCAGCGCACCGCCCGCATCTGGGGCGAATCCTGGCACGTCTCCGGACTGGCCCGGATCTTGCGCAACCTGCTCTTCAAGAGCCGGAAGGACAACGACTTCCAGTACAACGACTGGCTGTATGGCCAGAGTGGCGACGGCGTCCCGGCAGCTCGCGCGGCCCACTCCAGCCTGGCGGAACGGATTCCCGCCTGACCTAAGGACGGGACGGCCGCCTCATTGGCGACCAATAGGCACCTGCGGACCGAAGCCCTGCCGGGCCGGTCCGCAGATGCCTCAGGCGCCTTAAGCGCCGCAGATGACCGTCGTTCCGCTGATGGCGCCCACCTAGACCAGCGGCCACGGGTAACGCATGCCCGTACGGTCAAACGGCAGCACGCCGTCGTGCAGCAACCGCCGCACCCGGCGTCGCAGGGCGGTGACCTCCGCATTGTCGAGAAGCTCCGCCACGTCGTGCGGCACCGTCTCGGCGAGCGGGGCAAGGTCCTCGAGAAAGGTCCCGGGGATAGGAACACCGGCGAAGTCCCAGATCACCGTGCGCAGTTTGAAGCCCGCAGCGAAGCACAGTCCATGATCGATGCCCCAAACCCTTCCGTCATGGCCGCGGAGCACGTGCCCGCTCTTGCGGTCAGTGTTGTTGGCGACGCAGTCGAACAGGGCGATCTGCAACAGCCGGCGGTGGGTCTCGGGTGAATCCGCATACAGCGTGAAATAGTGCTCGCCGACGTCGCACTCGATAAACCACTGGAGCGAGCCGACCCCCAAGGGCGAGTCCTCGCGGATAACCGTCGGCGGCACGATTCCCCATTCCAGGTGTTCACTCAGCAGATACGCCGCGCGCTCCCGGCGGTAGAGCCCGGGTTCGAAGTCCAGCAGCGGCCGCTCTCCGGTCTCCGGTTTGTAGACCGCGTACGCCCAATCGTCCCCGCACGAAACGCGGACGAGGAACGCCGCGTTGCTACCGCGCGGGATGCGTCCGCGCAGTTCGATCCGGCCCTCACCGAGCAGGGTCAGTTCCCGTTCGGACACTGTCCGTCCCTTGTCACAGCTCCCTCAGTCCACTCAACGGTTCCAGGGTCGCGTTCACCATCAGCACGGCGGGCGCCTGACCCTCCACATACGAGATGACCGAGACCGAGCCCGGGCTGATAACGATCCGCTGGAAGTGGTCCAGATGGGTGCCCAGGGCGTGGGCGACGGCGGCCTTGATCGGGTCAGCGTGGGAGAAACACACGACGACGCCCCCGGCGTGGGCGGCGCACAGTGCCTCCAGCGTCCCGACCATCCGAGCTTGCATCTGCGCGAAGCTCTCCCCGTTCGGGAAGCGGAAGGCCGACGGGGTGTGCTGCACGGTCTGCCACTGTGGCAGGCCCGCCAGTTCGGCGAGCGCGGCTCCGGTCCACTCGCCGAAGTCACATTCGATGAGGCCGGCGTTCTCATGTACCTCGAGCCCGGTGCAGGCTGCCGTGGGCTCTGCAGTCTCGCGGGTGCGCTCCAGCGGAGAGGAATAGATGGCATCGACGGGGAGAACCGCGAGCCGTTCAGCGACCCGTTCAGCCTGGGCCCGGCCCCGGTCGGAAAGGTGCAGTCCCGGGGCCCGACCCGGCAGCACCGTGCCCGTGGTGGGAGTCTGCCCGTGGCGCACCAGAAGAATGAGGGTGGTTTGCGATGCCGGGGGTGATGCTGCAGTCATCAGGATCCAGTATGCCGTTCCACGGGCCCATGTGCAGGAATATTGGGGAATTCCCTCGATTCGCCGCATGCTCGAGGACTACCGTGGAGGGGTGAGTGATCGTCCCAATATCTTCACTGTTGGCGAATTGCGTTCAGCCGGCCATGTCTACAAGGACCTGCGCCACGAGGTCCGCGGCAACCTACTCGCCGCCCTGACCGCCGGCCGTGATCCGTGGCCTGGGATGTTTGGCTTCGGCCGGACCGTCCTGCCCCAGCTCGAGCGTGCGTTGATCGCCGGCCACGACGTCGTGCTGCTCGGCGAGCGGGGACAGGGCAAGACACGGCTTCTGCGCACGCTGGCGGGGTTGCTCGACGAGTGGTCGCCGGTCATCGAGGGCTCGGAACTGAACGAACACCCGTACGAGCCGATCACGGAGCAGTCCCGGGCCCGGGTGCTCACCGAAGGTGACCGGCTGCGTGTGTCGTGGCGCCATCGATCGGAACGCTACGTCGAGAAGCTCGCTACCCCGGACACCTCCGTTGCCGACCTCATTGGCGACGTCGACCCCATGCGGGTGGCCGAGGGCCGCCGGCTCGGTGACCCGGAAACCATCCACTACGGTCTCGTGCCGCGATCCAACCGCGGGATCATCGCCATCAATGAACTGCCCGACCTCGCCGAGCGGATCCAGGTCTCCATGCTCAACGTGATGGAAGAACGCGATATCCAGATCCGCGGCTACGTGCTGCGGCTGCCGCTGGACGTGCTCGTCGTCGCGTCCGCCAACCCGGAGGACTACACCAACCGCGGCAGGATCATCACGCCCTTGAAGGACCGCTTCGGCGCCGAGATCCGGACGCACTATCCCATAGAGCTGGATGACGAGGTCGCAGTCATCCATCAGGAGGGGCGGCTGGTGGCCGACGTCCCGCCCGTCATCCTCGAGATCCTGGCCCGCTACACCCGCGCGCTGCGGCAATCCCCGGCCATCAACCAGACCTCCGGGGTTTCGGCGCGCTTCGCCATCGCGGGTGCCGAAACCGTCGCCGCGGCGGCCCTGCGCCGGGCCAGCATGCGCAGTGAGGACGAGGCAGTCGCGCGCATCGTCGATCTGGCGGCTGCGGTCGAGGTCCTCACGGGCAAGATCGAGTTCGAATCGGGGGAGGAAGGGCGTGAACAGTCCGTCCTCGATCACCTCTTGCGCCTGGCTACTGCTGAAACGGCGCGGGCGCACTTCCATGGTCTGGACCTCGGCCCACTCGTGGCGGCGTTCGACGGCCACAGGACCGTAACCACAGGAGAACAGGTCACCGCGCGGGAGTTCCTCGAAAACCTCCCGTCTCTTGACGGATCCGGCCTTTACGACGAGATCAGCGGGCGCCTGGCCGCCAAGAACGACGGGCAGCGCGCCGCCGCCATCGAACTTGCCTTGGAGGGCCTCTACCTCGCCCGGCGGATCTCCAAGGACTCCGACGACGAGGAAACGATCTACGGCTAGGAACGACGTCGGCTGGAACATAGGGACAGGGATAGGCGGCATCATGGTTATCTACCACCGCTCCTCCAGGTACGGCCAGTATCGGGGAGGACCCGATCCGCTCGCCCCGCCGGTGGACCTGGCGGAGGCGCTCGACGCGATCGCCGACGACGTCATGGCCGGGTACTCACCGCGGCACGCCCTGCAGGAGTACCTGCGGCGCGGCGGCCGAAACCATGAAGGGCTCGACGCCCTCGCCGGCCGCGTTCAACAGCGCCGGAGTGAACTGCTGAGCCGCCACCGGCTGGACGGCACCCTCAGCGAGGTCCAGAAGCTTCTCGACACCGCCGTGCTGGAGGAGCGCAAACAGCTCGCCCGCGACGTCACGATGGACGATACCGACCGCGCATTACGGGAGATGCAGCTGCAGAACCTGCCCTCGTCCACGGCGGCGGCGGTCAACGAGCTCGCCTCCTACGACTGGCAGTCAAGCAGCGCAAGGGAGGCCTATGAGCGCATCAAAGACCTGCTGGGCCGTGAGGTCCTCGACCAAAGGTTCGCCGGCATGAAACAAGCGCTCGAGGACGCCACCGACGAGGACCGCGCGGCAGTGAGCGAGATGCTGCGCGATCTCAACGAGCTGCTTGGAAAACACCGGCGCGGCGAAGACACCGACGCGGACTTCCAGGAGTTCATGGCCCGGCACGGCCACTTCTTTCCAGAGAATCCACAATCCGTCGAGGAGCTGGTCGACGCCCTCGCCCAACGCGCGGCCGCAGCCCAACGGCTCCTGCAATCCATGTCCCCGGAGCAGCGCGATGAGCTGATGCGCCTGTCCGCCCAGGCGTTCGGTTCGCCCGAGCTCATGGCCCAGCTCGATCAACTCGACTCCAGCCTGCGCGCCTTGCGCCCCGGCGAGGACTGGACGGGCTCCGAACGCTTCGAGGGCCAGGAAGGGCTCGGGCTAGGCGACGGCACTGGCGTGCTCCAGGATCTCGCCGAACTCGACGAGCTGGCTGAACAGCTATCCCAGTCCTATAGCGGGTCCAGCCTCGATGACCTGGATCTGGATGCCCTCGCCCGTCAACTCGGGCAGAGTGCCGCCGTGACGGCCCGCACCCTCGGGGAGATCGAGCGGGCCATGCAGGACGGCGGCTACCTGCGGCGCGATGCCGACAACGACCTCAAGTTGTCCCCGCAGGCCATGCGACAGCTCGGCAGGTCGCTGTTGCGGGACACCGCCAAGCAGCTGTCCGGCCGGCAAGGGGGCCGCGACACGCGCGTCGCTGGGGCTGCCGGCGATCAGACTGGCTCCAGCCGTCAGTGGGAGTTCGGCGACGCCGAGCCGTGGGACGTCACCCGCACCATGACAAACGCGATCCGCCGGACGATGGCCGACGGCGGTGACCCGAGCCGCGGAGTCCGCCTCGGTGTGGGCGACATCGAGGTGACGGAGACAGAGGCGCGCACCCAGGCCGCCGTTGCGCTGCTCGTCGATGTGTCGTTCTCGATGGCCGCCGAGGGCCGGTGGGTGCCAATGAAACGAACCGCCCTCGCTCTGCACCACCTCGTCTCAACCAGGTTCCGCGGGGATCGGCTTCGGCTGATCACGTTCGGCCGCTACGCCCAGGCCATGGACATCGGTGAGCTCACGGCCCTGCCGGCACTGCGGGAACAGGGAACGAATCTGCACCATGGCTTGCTGCTGGCGGGTCGATTCTTCCGCCAGCACCCGTCGATGCAGCCCGTCCTCCTCGTGGTGACCGACGGCGAGCCCACCGCGCACTTGCTGGCCGACGGCGAGACGTGGTTCGCCTGGCCGCCCGACACGGAAACCATCCGCGTCACTGTCGCCGAGCTCGACCGCCTCGGACGTGCCGGTACACAAGCCACGTTTTTCCGGCTCGGCGATGACCCAGGGCTCGAGCGGTTCGTCCAGCGCATGGTCCGCCGAATCGACGGCCGGGTTGTCGCGCCCGAGGCTGGGGATCTGGGGGCTGCCGTTGTGGGGGAGTACCTCCGCGCCCACTTCCGCGGCCGCCCGTACGACGACGCCGACTGGGCTTTCTAGGCGGCCAGCGGAGGGAACGGACGCGGAGATTTTTAGAATTCGACCATTCAAGCGTCCCGCTTCGAGGCCATCCAAACGTGACTGAGATGTCAAAGGCCAATGGCGAGATTGTCACGCCATTTCCCTAGTCACGGGACAAATGCCGGCCGTAAAGTGAGCGCCATCACTCACTTCAAAGTCTGGGGCCTCATGCTGATCGGCCGAGAGCCCTCCGGCCCCAGACAGCTGCCGCTTTCGCGGTGACTGGCTCAAGGGGAGCGGTTTGATTCCTATGCAGGAGGCGGACATCGGCCACCGCTTTGGGCTGCGCCGATTCAGAATCGGCGGAGGTTCAGGCCCTCAACAGATCGAGACAATGGGAAAGGACGCCGGTGAAGTACAGCAGAAATGATGAGTTTCCGACTCCGCTAAGCGCAGCCCGGGCCAGGAAGGTCCTGGCCGACCACTTCACAGAGCTGCGGTTCAGCGTCAAGGATCTCCCGAATGGACTGGAGATCAGGGCAGGATCGGGCTTCATATTCCGGCTTCTGGGCTTCCTGGCGCCCAGGAGCATCCCCGTTGGTCTAACGGTTCAGCTCGAAAAACGCCGCGGCGGCACGACCGTGAAGGCGCGGGCTTCCGACAGGCTCGGGCGGTACCTGAGTGACCGGAAGTTTTCCGGCACGGTGGTGGCTTTGGACGGCAGGCTTGCTGCCCTGCTCAATGAATCGCGGACTGCCCTCGGAGTGGACGAACGCCAGTCCGCATAGGGTGCCGGGTTCTGGGGGAGTAGCGGCACGAGCCTGAGCTCAGAAGTTCCTACTTGCCCTGTTGTCGGCGAACCATTTCGGTGATCCAGATCGGCGCGAACGGCGACGTGCAGTTCGGGGGAGTCGGGTAGTCCTTGAGCACCGCCAGGCGCTCACCAATGTCCATTGCGCGGGTGCGGTGCTCGGCGTGCTCGATCCCGATCTGGGCCAGGCAGTGGTTCATCGCCCACTGCAGGCGGTCCGGGGCGTCTTTCATCTCCGTCTCGATGACGTCCAGGAGTCCGGTGAGGTCGAGGCCCTCGGGATTCTTCGCCACGCGTTCGGTGGTCAGGGCCCAGCCGGCACTCGCGACCACCGGATCCGGGTCCGCGGACCAGGCCACGCGAAGTTCTTCGGAGTGCGGGTTCTTCTTCACGACGTAGTTCACCAGCCAGTCGTGCACTTTGGGGGTGCGCGCCTTGCGCAACATGACGTCCAACTCGTCACGCCCGAACGCCTTCGGGCGACAGATCAGGATCGACAATAGTCTCCCCGCGGTGTCATCCGTCTCCCAAAGCTGGCGGGCGAGCTCCTGCTGCGTCTTCAGCCGCTTCGCGACCGCGCGCAGTTTGCTGAGGTTCACACCGTGATCGTCACCGTGCTTCTCGTTCACCTCACGTGCCCTCGGGTCCTCAAGCCCGGCCAGCTCGGCCATCACCTCGGCCACCATCGTCTCGGCCATCTTTGCCTCGTTTCCATCACTTGTGAGGTTCAGCCTACTGGGGAAACGCGCCCACCCACGCGACCAGCTGGCGCACAGTCAAGAAGCGGCAGGGAACCAAAGAGGCCCGCGGCCATGATGGTCGGCGGGCCTCTGTAATGGTGGGCGTTAGCGCCGTCCGGGGTCTCCTGGCCGGCGGTTACGTAGGGTACGGCTGATGCGTCGGCTGCGGCTGGGGCGGGTACTGACCCGGCTGGCCGTACTGTCCCTGCTGTGGGTACTGCCACTGCTGGTTCTGTTGCGGCTGGTAGGGCCGACCCTGGGGTTGCTGAACCGGGGCATACGGCGGCTGCATGGGCACCCGGCCGTAACCGGCAGTCCCGTTCACCGCCCGTGCCCTTGCCCGGGCTTCGACAGCCCGGGCGGAAAAAACCGCTGGTGTCCGAGATATACGATGCCCAGGCCGATCGAGTAAAGGACACGCAGGGATTTTTCGGTCATACCCACATCATGCGTAGGCAGTCCGGCGGAGACGAGCAGGCGCGCCCTTGGTGATGCGCGTAATCGTCCAGATGCACTGACGGGAAATTTGGAGAAAACAAAAGTCGGATGGCAGAACATCAGCCCCTATCGACTGATTATAAAAGCGCCGATAATCAACATTATGTAAAGCTAGCTTTGTGAAGAGCTACGGGAGGGGTTCCCGGCGCTCCACTCCACCGTCAGACCGGTATCCGATCTTGTACTTGAGTCCACCTGGGCGTCGTCCGGCTACGAGTCCGATTATCAGACCCGCAAACGCCGCGGGCAGAGCGAGTAAGGCTCCGAGCTGCGGAATGAGGCGGTCGGGCATGACGAGATCCGGCCAGCCGACCAGCAGGGCCGGTCCCGCGACGGCCAAGGTCACCGGCCGCCCCGGATCGCTCAGGCGCGCCCCGACGGCTGCGGCCGCCGAGACGACAGCTCCGGCGAAGATCAGCGCATGGCCCGGACCTTCCCTGGCAAACGACTCCGGCGTGTGGATGAGTGAGAACGTCATGGCCATCCCGTGGCTGTGAGTACCAGGGAGGCCACGATGGCCAGGGTCCACATGGCGGCCTGTTGTCGGCGGCGGATGCTCACGGCCCCAACCCACGCCTGCCTGACACTGGGGCGCCGCTCCCCCGGCCCATTCGGTCTTTGAAGTGTCAGGCAAACCGTCAGGAAACACCGCCCGCTACCAGGTGCCGAACGGTGGGCAAACCCCAAAGCTCTGGTTGCGGACTAATTCCGAAGGAGGCGTTGCACTTGCCCAGCGTGCACTTCGCTCACCCATTCCCAGCCGGCCTTGGCCGACGGGCCAATCCGCGGGTCGCTGGGATCCTTGCCGTCACGCAAGGCGTGCACGTAGACCCGATCCCGGTCGATCCGTGCGCGCACTTGGTGAGCTCCGCCGACGGACCCGTGGCCCGGGATTACGACATCGACGTCGCGCGCCACGCCCTCGAGCAACCGCAGCGAGGTGAGGTATTCCTCGATCGTGTCGCCGGTGCCGTTCAGGTCGAGCATTGGAATCAGGACATCGGAGAGCATGTCGCCGGCGACGAGGACTCCGCGCGCCTCGATCAACAGCGCCGCGTGCCCCGGGGCGTGCGCCTGATGCTCCATGATTCGGACCCCCGGGCCATCCCATGGAATCTGCGTCGTCTCGGCAGGCAGGCCTGTGATGAGCCCGAGCAGATCCAGGGAGACCTCCTCGGGGATGCCGGCGGCCTTTGCGACTGCATCCACCCCGCCCGACAGCCGATCCCGGGCGGTCGCTGCGCAGCGCGCGGTGCCGTAACGGGGCGCCGTGCCGAGCCCGGCGTGCCAGAGGAGGTGATCCCAATGCGGATGCGTCGAGAAGCCTGCCACTACGGTCTGCCCCAATTCCGACAGGTCGCTCACGAGACAGCTCATTTCATCCTCGTGCACTCCGGCGTCGATAAGCAGCACGCCAGTCCCGCCCTGCACGAGAACGGCGTTGCTTTGGCAGAACTCGCTCACGTGGATCAGTACACCTTCCGCGACCTGCGTCAGCATGCGCTGGGCCCCCTTACATCGCCGATAGCGTAGCGGTGCGTCATGACACTGAGCGAGGTTCCTGCATCGACGCCGCTCTCACGCTTGTCCGATCTGACATGGTCACCCATCGCGACACTCACACGGTCAACGGAAAACCGGAGCTGCAGAGGCATTCGTCATGCGGAGAATACTCCCAAGGTGACCTGCGGTGACGCAAGTAGCGGCGAGAAGTTACCGGTCACGATCCGCCGGGCGCCACATGAATCGATTTCCACACCGCCGAAGGGCTTCGGAGCCGATTAAAAAGCCTGCGCATCCTGCTTAGGACTCCAACCAAGCGGCCCTCTCCTAGCCTTCCTGGGGCGCCGCTCCCCCGGCCGGGTCAGTCTTTTGTAGCTATTTTCTTGATCTCGTAACGCAAGATTGCCACCGTTTTCGAACGCGGCGGCCTCGAGCAGCAACAGGTCCTGCCGGTCCTCGAAGATGCGCGCCTCAACGGGGTCCCCAGGCGTCGTGCCGCTCATCGGCTCTGGGCGTAGAAGTCGCGGAGAACGGCAGCGAATATCGGCCGCAGGCGCTTTGGATGCGTGACGGCGCCTGCCGCTCGAAGGATTGCCGTGTCGACGTCGGCTAAAAAGTCCTCAGGTGATGCACGCCCATCCGGAACACGGATCAACCAGACATATCCCCTGGGCCGCGGCGGGACGTCGGCGTCCCGGAGATAGGAATCGATGTCGTCATCGACGCCTTGACGGTCACCGGCTGTGAACGGAACTTCGAAATCGTGCCGGACGCCAGCGTGCTCGGCGTAGCCGGTAACCACCTTGTCCGCGTCCGAGGACGGGTGGCGGCACAGGTTTTCCCTGCCTGCTGCCCACCCCATTAGCGCTCCCCAGCCATTCTCGGGCAACTCCACCCAGGAAGCTGAGGGCTCAGCTTCCTGTACCTCGCTCCACATGGTTGCTCCGTATCGGCTGGGCTGCGGGTGCGCCCTGAAGGAGCGCTTTAGCCTTCGCACTCGATGCAGTACGAATGGCCATTGCTTTCGCGCGCCAGCTGGGACCGGTGCCGGACCAAAAAACAGGAGGAGCAGGTGAACTCGTCCTCGGCCTGTGGAATGACCTGAACGATCAGTTCCTCGGCGACGAACTCTCCGCCGGGGGTGATGGCGTCATCTAGCGAGTCGGATTCGTCCAGCTCGCGGACGACGCTGCGGGCATCGGGGGCGTTCGCGGATTGCAGCGCCTCCAGAGACCTGTCCTGTGATTCCTTGACGTCGGAACGGACTTCGTCGTAATCGGTTGCCACTTCGGTGATTCTCTCTTCTCTGATGTTGCCGGACGATCATGTCTGACTCCAGTCCAACACACACAAGGGCGCCCGTATTCCCCGCTCGCCACTATGTGTCAGGCGGCTTCTGACGGCCTGGAAATCGGTCCGCTGCCATGGCCGCTGGACCAGCGGAAACGCCCCCGGTCATGTCCCGGAGCAGCCATCACGCGGGGCTGACAGCCTGTAATAACTTGTGGTGCCATGCGAGGCCCCCCTTAGCTGTGACTTCCTTTGTTTTGCCTGTGAATCCGCCGCGGGTCCTTGCGCGGGATTGGTTGCCTGCGGCAAGCTGTTGCTCACTTGGTGAATTAATCAAGTAAATGGAGACCGACGGCGAGGATGCTGTCGGACTTTGCCGCGGCGGCGCCGCCAGGGCATGAACCCGAAGAACGGGGGGCAGCAATATGCAACGTCCAGTGTCCATGTCGGCCAAATTTCGCGCCATCGTCACTTACTCGTTGATTGCCGTGATCGTAATTCTTGGAATTGCGTATATTTTCATTTCCCGGTCGCATGTTGCGCCGCTTCCGGGAGCGTCCGGGCCTTCTGGGAACAATCCGACGGTGTCTGGGCGCGCTGCTTACCAGAAAGTCCCGAATCAAGTTCTGTTTGCGCTGGATAGCGCCGGTAAGCCGAATATCTCCGGCGACCTGACGAATATCGAGCAGGGCGACGCGGGCGATTGCTACTTCCTGGCGGCCTTGATGACGGTGGCCGCACGATCGCCTGAGACCATTTTGAACATGGTTCACGATAACGGCAATGGCACCTACACGATTTCCTTCCACAGCAAGTACGACGGCGTACCCAACCCGGTGACGGTGACGGTCAATGGTGATCTTCCGTTCCGCCGCGACAAACCCTTCGAAAATGGCATCGAAAATATTGACGGCAAAAACGTTTCTTGGGCGGCGATTATCGAGAAAGGTTGGGCGGTGGCGAACGGCAACAGCTATAAGGGCATCGACGGTACCGACCTCAGCAACGCTCAGGACCACGACGTGCATAATGGCCTCTATGCCATCACCGGCGAGGCGGGCGTCGACCGCAACCCAGGCGGCCCCATGACAGAGGTGAGTTTCGCGCAGATCGCGGAAGATTTCGCCAGCGGCCTGATTACCCTTGGGACGTCTAACTCCGACGGCAAGCTGGTGTCCGACCACTCGTACGCGTTGCTGGGCGTGGATTCTTCCGACCAAACCGTCGTGGTGGGAGATCCGGAGGGTGGCCAAAAGACGCTGTCGTTTGAGACCTTCCAGTCCACGAATATCAACCAGTACATCGCGATACCGGCCTTCCCTAGCAAGGGACTGGTGAACGAATGACGGCGCCCTGCCGCGCCCTCACTCCCTGCTTGCCCGCTATTCGTCACGGTCCAGAGCCGCTCATCTAGTCCCCTGCGGACCCTTCCAGCCGGGTGTGCTGCCGGCGGCTCGTGGGTATCGAGGGCCGCGGGCCTGGTCACGTTTTCGTCCTGTGCCGCTGCCGGCAGGAAGACGCACAGCGCCGGTTCCATTCGTCCGCATTGGGACTACTCTGTTGGCAAGATCTTCATAGAGGAGGAGCAAATGAGTGCCTCGGAGGAACTGTCCGCCATCCAAGCGCGGCTCGCCGCGGACGAGGACGAACACGCGGAGGGGGTCATAGACCAGAACGTCCGGGACCGGCGCTATCTGCTCTCCTTAGTTCGGGAACAACTAGCCAGCCTCGAGAAAGTGGCCGCCCTGGCATCCGGCTTCGCCGAGCGGGGCGAGCGGATCGAAGAGCAGTTTGGAGGCGCTGGCACGAATCACGCGATCAGGGCTGCCGGTCTCGGTGACGGGTACCGGGAAGCCGCCAGGAGTATCCGTGCCGCGTTAGGCCCGGCGGTGAGTGAGCCCCACCACGATGCAACTGCAGCCGCGATGAGAAGGAACGCACCAGAGCACCAACCGCAATCGGGCTCGTCGGCGCTCCCCCCGGAAGCCCTGGCAGGATAACGCCGTACACCTCCGGGTCACAATCTGTGGGCAGCCCCCGTAGCTGAAGTGCTTGTTTCTTGCCACGAGGCTCCCGAGCTGCAGAAAAGTCCGCACCGCTTCCAGGAGGCGTTCCTGCTCCGGTTCGCTGCTCCGACCACGCGTCCAATTTGTCAAGCTTTCAGGCTGGCAGCCCACTTGCGAGAGCCCGTGTGCCGTGATGGACGATCAGCGGTCCCGCACCGTAAATTCTCCTGCGCCGCAATCGCGGCGAGGCAAGACATCCATTACTCGTCCGGCTACTAGGCCCTTCTCAAATGGCCGGAACAGGACCATCATTCCTGCTAAGCAAGTTCGGAATCGGCAGTGGTCTCAAGCGACGGAGAGGGGGCGATCTTCCCTCGGTGGATCGCAC
Organism: Arthrobacter sp. 05T420; assembly: GCF_056396305.1. Classification (NCBI taxonomy): domain Bacteria; kingdom Bacillati; phylum Actinomycetota; class Actinomycetes; order Micrococcales; family Micrococcaceae; genus Arthrobacter; species Arthrobacter sp. 05T420. Next base: position 249,991 of record NZ_JBFTLG010000003.1, read on the forward strand.
CGAGAGACCGAATCCGCGCCTGGCGGGCACCCTTCTCCCGCTTCTCTGAACGCGGTCCGTCAGCGTAAGCCTGAACGCACTTCCAGTCGGGGGCTGGTGGCGCAGTCGGGCCTCTGGATCTCCTGGAATTCCGAAAGCGAAGGCCACCGAAATGTCCCAGCCACACGAGCGTCGACCAATGCTGGGTTCCGCTCTCATCCTGTTCGTCGCAACATTCACGGTCGTTTCGTGTTCCGGGCAAAACGCGGCCCCACTGCCGTTCACATCCTCAGGCTCCACCGACCCAACATCGCCGACGGCTGCGTCGGAGACTCCGTCCCCTACAGCTTCCCCGACTCCGACGGGCCCCGACCTCTGCGGACCAGGATCGGCCCTCAACTTCGACCCGGCCGCCTTCCCCGAGTCGCCGAAGATCGACAACAAGTGGTTCCCGCTGACGCCCGGCATGCAGTACACGACGACGGGAAAGGTCACGAACGCCGAAGGCTCCACCCAGCGCACAGTGGTCCACTCCGTGACCGGGCTGACCAAAGTCATCCACGGAGTCAAAACCCAGGTGATGTGGGACCAAGACATCTCTGATGGTGAGTTGGTGGAATCAGAATTGGCCATGCTGGCCCAGTCAAAGGATGGCGCGGTCTGGCTCTTCGGGGAGTACCCGGAGGAGTTCGAAGGCGGCAAATTTGTTGGCGCGTCGAAGACCTTCATAAGCGGCATCGCCGGAGCCGAGGCAGGGATCGCGATGCCAGCCCAGCCTCAGACTGGCACGCCGGCCTATCCGCAGGCTCACGCGCCCGCAGTGGGCTTCCTGGACTGCGGAGACGTGCTTGAAGAGCATAAGCGGGTGTGTGTTCCCACCGCGTGCTACGAGGACGTCCTGGTAATCGATGAACGCAATCCGCTGGAACCGGACGCTGGCCACCAGAGGAAGTTCTACTCGGCCGGCACAGGGCTGGTTCAAGTGACGGCCGTGGGTGGCGCTGACCAGGAAACCTTGAACCTCGTGAAGGCGGAACAGCTGTCCGACGCCGGGTTGAAGAACATCAACCAGAAAGCACTGGCCCTCGAACAGCATGCCTACCAGCTAGGCAAGACCGACTACGCAAAGACACCCCGTGCCGAACTGACAACGGAGAGTTCCGGAGGTCAATGATCAAACCCAGGCATTGATTCGGGTGGCGATAACCCGATAGGTTTTTGAGTGTCCCCAAGACTGTCAGTGCGTCGTTGACACCATCCTGTCCAGTGCAGTTCCTATGGGAAACAGGGATTCACGAAGGAGTGAACACCATCTCTTACACCGCTGAGAACTGGCCCATCACCGCAGCGCTCCTGCAGTTCCCGGGAACCGACGCGCAGGGTAACCACGTCAACGACGCCGACGCCACGGCCTGGGCCGAGGTCTTCACCGAGGTCAGGGACGCCGGCTTTGCCGACGCCGACCTCACCGACAGCTG